>CAYOLL010000066.1:0-30574 GCA_964404765.1 uncultured Gemmatimonadota bacterium
ATTGCGCATTATTGTCAACTTCGATTGATTTCCGTAAAAAAGTTCGAAGAGCCAAATTAGAGAGAATAAATATCCGTGTATTTCTTTCGTAGATATTTCAAATACGGCTGGATATTTATGCCGCCGCCGGTTACGCGCTCGATCAACTCTGCGGCGGTGTACTTGCGGCCGTGCCGATAGATTTGGTGTTTGAGCCAGTTATGCAGTGTCGTAAAAACGCCGGCCTCTATTTCGAGGTCAATTTGCGGATGGGCATCGGTTGCTAATTGAAGGAATTGGGCGCTTAAAATATTACCCAGCGTATAGCCTTGGAACTGTCCGCCAATATAGTCGCTGAACCAGTGAATATCTTGCAAAACGCCATCGCAATGGTTGGCAGACTGAATTCCCAAATCCGCCTGATAACGGGCATTCCAGGCTTCGGGCAGGTCTTTAATCGCCAGCTTTCCCTCCAGCATCGCTAATTCCAGATCAAAGCGAATCATGACGTGCAGATTATAAGTGACTTCGTCGGCATCCGTCCGAATCAAAGATGGACGAACGACGTTAATGGCTTTGTAGAATTGATCAAAAGTTACCCCGCGCAGTTGTTCCGAAAATACATCATGCAGGCACGGATAAAAATAGCGCCAGAAAGGCCGACTGCGTCCAACCAGATTTTCCCATAATCTGGATTGGCTCTCGTGCAGACCCGATGATGCGCCGCGGGCCAGTGGTGTCGCCTCATAATCCGCCTGAATGCCTTGTTCATAAAGCGCGTGGCCCGCTTCGTGAATTGTGCTAAACAGCGCGTCGCTAAAATCATTTTCCTTCACGCGCGTTGTAATGCGAACATCGTTAATCGAAAAGCGGGTCATATATGGATGCGGAACGCGATCTATCCGACCACGCTCAAAATCGTAACCGATTTGTTTAATGACCTTAATTGCAAAGTTCCACTGTCCCGGATCCGGATAGTATTTATGCAGGCAGCTTGCATCAATTGGCGGTTTGGCAGCAATTTGCTTGACTAATGGCACTAACTCCCGGCGCAGTTCATTAAAAACACTCTGTATTTTTGAAACAGTCATACCGGAGTCTTCAATTTCGATTAACGGGTCGGCAATATGGGTATAGCCGGGGAAAAAGTCGGCGTAACGGCGGCTAAATTCAAGCGTCTTTTCCAAGTAGGGTTGAACAGCTTCGAAGTCATTTTGGGGCCGCGCTTTTGTCCAGACCTGAAAAGACTCGGACAGATGACGATGGAAATCTGCCACAAAATCCACCGGTACTTTAATCGCCCGCTCGTACATCATCCGCGCTACCCGGATGAGTCCGGCTTCGTCGGAGTCATAGGGCAGCTTTTCTTCACGCGGACGTAGTGCATTCAGCAGTTTGCCCAGACGCGGGTCGGTCAGCTTTTGATGCGAGAGCTGGTTGATAAGCGCGGTTTGCCTGCCTCGTGCCGCTGCGCCGGCAGCCGGCATGTAGGTTGTCTGGTCCCAGTATAATAAACCGCCTACCGCCTGGAGATCGGTAATTTCCTGAAAACGTGCTTTCAATTCGGTAATCCCGGGATTTTCCGATAGGTTATGAGGCATTAATCATAGCTCCTTTAGAATTGCCGCAATTTTCGTTGATTTTGCCAAAGCTTCAATTTATATTAAATGTGCTTTAGATTCTACAAATTTTATAAAATTAGTTGGATTTTGCACTAGTCAACGACCTCTCGAACACTTCCACAGTTGATCGGATGTCATTCCGAAGGAATCTTCTAACGGCGTTTGTACAAGCTTGCAAAAAGACTCCTTCAGAATGACCGTGTTCGACAGGTCGTTGACTATTACATGAAAAGGAAGAACTTCATATTTTTGGCGATCTTCTGCAAATCCACAAGGCTCGTTCCAATCTTTAGATTGGTAACGTAAGTGTCGTAGAAACTCTGAACTCTGTTACGCAACCTGCTTTTTGGCAATAGGTTACATGGAAGCAGGGTTTCCGCAGCAATTAAGCGGGATTTTTTTGCTTTCCACCTGCTTAAATATAAATTTTACCTTTTGGGTAAAATTTTATTGACTTTTATTTTATCATTCTTTATTTTACCTTTTAGGTAAAATAAAGAATGATAAACGTTAATCTGACGATATTATGGAAATTCAGTTTAAAACAAAGCAGCTTGAAAAAGCTTATACCCACAGCAAAGAAGGGGTAAAAGCTTTTGGTAATGATGTCGCCAGAAAGTATGTCGAGCGTATCAATGTTATGAAGCAAACCCGTGATATTGAAGAGCTGCAGAAGCTACCGTGCTTACGTTGTCACGCGCTCGTTGGAAATCGGGCCGGTCAGTGGGCAATTAAACTAAAAGGTTTTTACCGGCTCATTTTCACCTTACAAGGCGATCAATTGGAAATCGCGCAAATTGAGGAAGTGAGTAAGCATTATGACGACTAAAAATAAGAAAGTATACGACTCCGATTTAGCCATTCCGCCGGGCGAATATCTGGCCGATGTTATTAACGAGCTGGGTATTTCAAAACAGGAGTTGGCGCATCGCATGGACCGTCCCGCGTCCAAGCTGAGTCAGATATTTAACGGCGAAAAAGCGATTACTCCTGAAACGGCATTACAATTGGAAAGAGTGGTCGGTGTTCCGGCCCATATTTGGACGGGGCTTGAGGCTGAATACCGGCTAATTTTAGCCAGACAAAAGGAAGCTGAGTTGCAGGAGCAGTTAAAGCAGGATACGTCGTTAGTGTCGAAATACTGTTACAGTGAACTTGTTCGCTTAGGCCGGGTGAAGAAGTTCACCAAACCCATCGAAAAGGTTAAAGCACTTCTTGATTTTTTTGGGGTCGCATCATTAGCTAAAATTCAGGGAATTGGGCGTTATCAGACGGCTTTTCGATGTGGAAACGGGCAAAAACGATCTTCGGAAGCGTTAGCCGCCTGGCTACGTATGGGCGAATTATCTGCGCAGCAAATATCCTGTAACCCATTCAATGGTAAGAAATTAAGTGGGCTTCTTAACGATCTACGCGCCATGACCCTGCAATTTCCTGACACTTTTTTAGCGCCATTAAAAGTAAAATTAGCCGATGTCGGCGTTGCGTTTGTTTTGTGCCCACATTTACCTAAAACCTATGCGCATGGCGCTACTTTTTGGCTTGGTAAGGAAAAAGCGGTTTTAATGATGTCTAACCGGGGTAAATGGGCCGACATTTTTTGGTTTAGTTTGTATCATGAGATTGGCCATATATTACTGCACGGCAATCAGAGTATTTTTGTGGAAGGTGATGATGTGATTTCTCCGGTTGTTAGCAAGGAAGAAGAAGCGAATATATTCGCGGCTGATAGCTTGATTCCACCTGAAAAATACAGACAGTTTAAAAGCGGTCATTCTTATGGAAAAGACGATGTATTACTTTTTGCTCAGGAATTAGCAATTAATCCCGGAATTGTGGTGGGCCGTTTGCACCATGAAAAGCTATTGCGTCATGATTGGTTAAATGGCCTAAGAACACAATATGAATGGTAGAATTGCACCTCATGCTATACTTGTTAAAGACTATGCTTAAAATTTGAAAATTTTTTTTATACTGATTAAGGGTTAGAAATTGCATTTCAATTCGATGTCATGCCGGAATGCTTCTATCCGGCATCTTGCTTACCTGTAAGAAGATTCCGGCTAAAAACGTGCCGGAATGACACTTTGTACAATTGCAACTTCTAACCCTTAACGAGAATATATTGACTTTAATTAATACCGTTCTATTTTCTTTAAACATTTAGGAAAGGGGTCGACTACCATGTCAGGTCATAATAAATGGAGCACGATTAAACGTAAAAAAGGCAAAATTGATGCCGAGCGCGGCCGGATATTTACCCGGCTGATCAAAGAAATTACCGTGGCCGCGCGGGAAGGCGGCGGCGATGCCAACGGCAATCCACGCTTGCGCTCGGCCATTCTCAACGCCAAAGGCGCGAATATGCCGGCCGACAATATTGACCGGGCGATTAAAAAAGGCACGGGTGAACTGCCCGGCGTCGTCTATGAGGCTATTACCTATGAGGGCTATGGCCCGGGCGGCGTGGCGCTTTACATCGAAGCCCTGACGGATAACAAGAACCGCACGGTCTCCGATATTCGGCACGCCATCACCAAATATGGCGGCAATCTGGGTGAAAGCGGCAGCGTCGGCTGGATGTTTCATCGCAAAGGCTCCATCACGGTTCCGGCCGCCGGCCTTAATGAAGACGACCTCATGCTGACGGCGCTGGATGCCGGCGCCGAAGATGTGCGTAACGAAGGCGATGTGTTTATTATTTTGACCGATCCCGGTTCCTTTGAGAGCGTCAAAAAAACATTTGAAGAGAAAAGCATTAAGGTCTCCAATAGCGAATTAACCATGGTGCCGAGCACATTGATTACCGTTTCCGGCAAGCAGGCCGAATCGTTGCTGAAGTTGTTGGATAAATTGGATGAAGTTGATGACATTCAAAAGTTGTACGCCAATTTCGATATGGACGAAAGCGAAATGGCGGCGCTCACCAAAGAATGATGCTCGTTCTTGGGATAGACCCTAGCACGGTAGCTACCGGCTATGGCCTGGTTGAGCTAAAAAATTCTATGCTGCGGACGGTCGATTATGGTGTCATTCGACCGCCCGCGGCGCAGCATCTGCATCAACGCATCAAGATTATCTATGATCGTGTTACTGAAATCACCAGCCAAGTCCGGCCGGATGCCGTTGCAATTGAGGACCTGTTTTATTCGCGCAATATCAAAGTTGCGCTTAGCTTGGGACAGGCCCGCGGCGCAGTTATTTTAGCGGCAGTCAACCAGGGGTTGCCGATCTTTGAATACGCGCCGCGCACAGTCAAGCAGGCTGTTACCGGCAGCGGCTCCGCCTCCAAAGAGCAAGTGCAGCGAATGACCCAACGCCTGCTGAATCTTGCTGAACCTCCCCAACCGTTAGACGCCTCCGATGCTTTAGCCATCGCCATCTGCCACCTGTTGAAGTCGCGACAGAAAATTACGCTGTAGGAGAAATTTATGCCCGCTGCCCCAATTCCCGCTCATGAGCAGGAACGGCTCGACGCGCTGTGCGCTTACGAGATTCTGGATACTTTGCCGGAAAAAGACTTTGACGATATTACACAGTTGGCCGCTTATGTCTGTCAGGCTCCGACTGTTCTGATCAGCCTGGTGGACAAAGATCGTCAATGGTTTAAATCGCGGCACAATTTAAAGTTGGCCGAGACCCCGCGCGAGGTGGCTTTTTGCGCCCACACCATCTTGCAATCTGCGCCGCTCATTATCCCGGATGCCTCACAAGACCCGCGTTTTAGCGATAATATTCTGGTTACAGGTGATTTGCATTTGCGATTTTATGCCGGTGCGCCGCTGATTACGCCCGCCGGCCAGAATATCGGCACGTTATGTCTGTTCGATTACATCCCGCGTAGCATTACGGCGGAGCAAATCAATGCGCTCCAGATTCTCAGTCGTCAGGTGATTAATCAACTGGAATTGCGCCATCAGAATCGTATCCGGGAACGGACGATCCGGATTATGCATAACGCGCAAGTGATTCGTCACCGTAATGAGGAGTTAGAGCAGCAGGTGCGCGGGCGAACCGTCGAGCTGGAGCAAATGAATCGGGATTTGCTCCAGGAAATTGCGGCGCGTAAACACGCCGAAGAAATTCTGCGGCATAATAAAGAGTTGCTGACGTTGATAACCGATTACATTCCGGCTCTGATTGCCTATCTTAGCGTGGATGAAGAATATCTCTATGTAAATCAGGGTTATGCCCAATGGTTTGATTGTCCTAAAACGGAAATCATCGGGAAACGCATCCAAGACGTTCTGCCGGCAACCGCCTATGAAAACGCGCGCGCTCATTTTCAACGCGCCTTGCAAGGGGAAACGATTACTTTTGAAAACCAGGTTATGGATCGCCACCGGGAAATGCGAATTATCAGTGCGGCCTATGTTCCCCATAAGAATGCGCAGGGTCAAGTCCAGGCGGTAGTGGTTATGAACCAGGATATTACCGTACGCAAGCGGGCCGAGGATAAACTGCGGCAAAGCGAAGAAAAACTGCGCGCTATCTTTAACACAATGCATGAAGGCATCGCCCTCAACGAGATTGTCTATGACGAGAGCGGCGAAATGTGCGATTACCGCATTCTGGAGGTCAATCCGGCCTTTTACACCATGGCCGATTACCGTCCCGGTCCAGATGCTTGTCACTTTTGAGCTCTTACCAGGCAAATCTTTATCTCATCAACAAAAGAACATTGACAGCTATCCGGTATGATGCTACATTTTCAGGTCAAGTTCTTGACATGTTACGTATAGATTGCCAAACCGGTAATCAACTTTAACTGAAAGGAGTCGCTATGGGCTGGATGGGAATGTTTTTCTTAATCGCCGGCGCGTCGGTTGTTATCAACATGATTCGGATTCTGCGCGAATACGAGCGGGGCGTCATTTTTCGACTGGGACGGGTCATACCGGTCAAAGGGCCGGGGCTGATTATTTTGATACCGTTTATTGACAAGATGGAGAAAGTCGGCATTCGCGTGATCACGATGGATGTAGAGCCGCAGGATGTGATTACCAAAGACAACGTATCCATTAAAGTCAGTGCGGTTATTTATTTTCAAGTGGTAGACGCTGTCCGCGCTATTGTGGAGGTGGAGGACTATTTATGGGCGACCTCGCAGTTAGCCCAGACAACGCTGCGGAGCGTGCTGGGGCAATCGGAACTCGACGATTTGCTGGCCGAGCGCGACAAAATTAATGCCCGTCTACAAGAGATCATTGATTCGCACACCGATTTATGGGGCATCAAAGTAACCATGGTCGAAATCAAACAGATTGATTTACCACAGGAAATGCAGCGGGCTATGGCCAAGCAAGCCGAAGCCGAACGCGAACGGCGCGCCAAAATTATCAATTCCGAGGGCGAACTACAAGCGTCCGAAAAGCTGGCGCTGGCCGCCGAAATGTTAAACCGGCATCCGGCTTCGTTGCAACTGCGCTTTTTGCAAACTCTGCGCGAAGTGGCCGCCGAGAACAACTCAACTTTGATTTTTCCAGTGCCGATCGATCTTTTTACGCCGTTCATTAAGCTGCTGAACAATCGCGCCGACGAGGCCAAAGCATCGGAAAAGCCTGCTCTTCAACCCCCGGTGAACAATTGAGCCGGATTTTAAAGTCATTTTGTACGCAATTCCAAGCGGATAATTTTGTATGACGCCAACTAATTTAGATGAGGCTCCGACCAATTCGGATAAAATTTTAACCGAATTTGAAGCGGCCAGCGCGGCGCTGTGGCGGGCGGAGGCCGAAGCTTTGCTCAAAGGCAAGTCGTTTGAGAAGACGCTGCAAACGCTGATCTATGAAGGGCTTACGCTCGCCCCGATTTATCACCCTGAAGATGCGGCGGAAGCGGATTTCCTGCCGGGTTTTGCGCCTTATGTGCGGGGCGGGCGAGCCGGCGGTCAGCCGGACGGCTGGCTGGTGGTTCAGGAATTGCCTTACCCAACGCATGAGGAGTTTAATCAAGCCTTGCTGGCGGATTTGGAGCGCGGCCAAACGGCGATTCATTTGCGACTGGATCGGGCCACCCGTAACGGTCTGGATCCCGACCAATCCAAAGTAGGGGAGGTGGGGGTTGACGGCATGTCGGCCGTCACCATTCTGGGCATGGCCAAAGCTTTGGATCGGGTGAATCTGGAAAAATTTCCGATCTTTATTGATGGCGGATTATCAGCTCTGGCGGTTACAGCCATTGTTTTGGCGGTCGCCAAAAAAACCGGGCGAAATTTGGCCAATATCCGGGGCGCGACCGCTTTTGATCCGCTCGGTTTATTGGCTAAAGAAGGCGGGCTGCCCGTTGCCTTGCCCGGCGCTTATCGCGAAATGCACGCCCTGACCCATTGGGCGCTGACGCACACGCCACAGTTGCAAACCGTCAGCGTGGACGCGCAGGTCTATCACAACGGCGGCGGGCATATGATCCACGAATTGGCGTTTGCGCTGGCTACCGGTGCGGAGTATCTACGCGAGATGATCGGACGCGGCCTGACCATTGAAGCGGTTGCGCCGCGCATCCGCTTTACCTTTGCGCTGGGGCCGCAGTTTTTTATGGAGACGGCCAAGCTGCGGGCCGCCCGGCTGTTGTGGGCAAAGATCGTGGAGGCGTTTGGCGGCTCGCCCGAAGCGCGGCGGATGACAATTCACGGGCGCACATCGTTGTGGCATGTCACTGCCGAGGATCCTTATGTGAATATGCTGCGGGCGACGACCGAAGCTTTTTCCGGGGTGGTTGGCGGTTGTGACAGTCTGCATGTCGGCGCATTTGACGAGGCCGTGCGCCTGCCCGACGAGTTTTCGCGCCGGATTGCCCGCAATGTCCAGACCATCCTGCGCGAGGAAGCCCGAATCAATCAGGTGATCGATCCGGTCGGCGGCGCCTGGTTTGCAGAATCATTGACGACGCAAATGGCCGGGGCAGCCTGGAAGCTTTTTCAGGACGTAGAAAAGCGCGGTGGTATGACAACGGCGCTGCAGGATGGCTATATTCAAGCCGTGGTTGAGACCGTCGCGCAACAACGCTTAAAAAACATTGCCCGCCGCAAGGATATTATCGTCGGCGTCAATATGTACGCCAATCCTGCCGAAAAGACCCTGGAAGCCCGCCCGCCCGATTATGAAGCCATCTACAAAAAGCGAGCCAAACGCTTGCAGGATTTGCGGACATCGTCCGACCATCTGGTGGAAATCCGGGTGATGGAAGAGCTTTCCTACGCTCTGGACGCCGAAGCCGAAAGCGTTATGGGGCATGTATTTGAAGCGGCGTTTCTGGGCGCGTCCGTGGGCGAGATGACCCGAATCTTACGGGCCAATGACGGGGAAAAACCGTCCGTGACAGCCATTCAGCAGCATCGGGCCGGCGAGGCTTTTGAAATTTTGCGTCAACAAGCGCGGGATTTTAAAGACAAAACAGGACGACCGCCGACTGTTTTTCTGGCCAACCTGGGCGCGTCCAAAGACTACAAAGCCCGCGCCGATTTTGCCCAAAGCTTTTTCCAGACGGGCGGTTTTTCGGTTGTCAATCCGAACGGTTTTAGTGATGTGAGCGTGGCGGTTCAGGCGGCTTTAGACGCACAGGCGCACGTTGTTGCTGTCTGTGGGGCGGATGAAAGCTATCCGTTTCATGTGCCGGCGTTGGCGCAGCAGCTAAAATCGGCTAATTCACGCCTGCTGCTGGTGATAGCGGGACGTCCCGCCGAACAAGAGACGGCTTTTCGGCAGGCCGGGGTGGACGAATTTATCTTTTTGGGAGCCGATGCCGTGGCAATTCTTAGCAGTCTTTTGCTTAAACTTTGCAACTCTTAATTTACATGGATGGACAGGATAAACAGGATAAAAAATTTGTATTCTGTAAAAAGATGCCATGCGATTCTCAGTAGTCTTTTGCATAAATTTTGCAACTCTTAATTTACATGGATGTAGGAAACCTTGCGAAGGTTAGACTTGTTGCGGAGTCAATATTTTCAAGGCTCGCTGAACTCTCCAGCCTGAACCTTCGCAAGGTTATTTTGTAAATGGAGTAGCAAACTTCAGTTTGCGCGTACAAATTTTGAATTAAAAGGATAGGTATGAGCAATAAAATCCGGGTTGGCGTTTTATTTGGCGGTGAATCCGCCGAGCATGAGGTGTCGTTGCAATCGGCCAAAAACGTTATCGAAGCCATTGACAGGGATAAATATGATGTTGTCCTGATCGGTATTGACAAAAACGGGCAGTGGCGCTTGAACGAGCAATCGCACTATCTCTTGAATGCCGAGAACCCCAAACTGATCAAACTAAATGTGTCTAACCGCGCCGTAGCGCTGGCGCCGGGCTTAGCAGACAAGCAACTGGTTAGTCTCACCGGGACTGCGCCGGGCGAATCGGTGGACGTGGTTTTTCCGATCCTGCATGGCACCAACGGCGAGGATGGCACGGTTCAGGGATTGCTCAAATTGGCCAAGATACCGTTTGTCGGCGCGGGCATTCTGGGCTCGGCGGTCGGCATGGATAAGGATGTGATGAAGCGCCTCTTGCGCGATGCCGGTATTCCGATTGGCAAATTTTTAACCTTTAGCGCAATCAATCGCGCCGCTATTCAATTTGACAATATTGTGGCGCAATTGGGCTTGCCGGTGTTTGTTAAGCCGGCGAATCTGGGCTCTTCAGTTGGCGTGAGCAAGGCCGCCGATGCCGAACAGTTGGCCACCGCCGTAAATGAAGCTTTCCGGTTTGATCGTAAAATCCTGATCGAAGAGGCGATTGTGGGCCGGGAAATCGAATGCGCCATCCTCGGCAACGAAAATCCACAGGCGTCGCTGCCGGGTGAGGTCATTCCCCGTCACGATTTCTATTCTTATGAGGCCAAGTATATTGACGAACAGGGCGCGGGTCTGGAAATCCCGGCCAAACTGTCGCCGGAAACCATCGCCAAAGTGCAGCAAATCTCGATTGCCGCTTTTCAGACTTTATGTTGCGAGGGCATGGCCCGGGTGGATTCGTTTCTAAAGGAGAACGGCGAGGTTCTGGTCAACGAAATCAACACGATTCCGGGCTTTACAAAAATCAGCATGTACCCCAAGCTGTGGGAAGTCAGTGGCGTGGGCTACCGCGAGTTGATTGACCGGCTGATCCAACTGGCGCTGGATCGCCACATTCAGGAAAAACGGCTGGCCACTTCTTATGTCTAAATTTTAGCCGCGCAACCCGTCTCCGACCTGATTCGCGTTAGAGGCATGGAGTCCAAAGCGAAGCTTTGAACTCACCGATGCGCCTATCGGAAAAACCACTTGATGTAACCCCAGCTTCGGTCATGCTCAATATCCCGCCGCGATGCTCCGGAATAATCCCACCACTCGACAATCTTGTATTCTGCGCCTTCCGGCCGAACAATAAAATCGCCACTGCCGGTGATTTCAAAGCCGCTGCTGTCTGGCAGGACAATGGTCAGGTTAAAATTGCGCGGCAGGCGCTTCATTTGGCCGGCTGGGTCGCGCGGATAATCAAAAACGCCGTCGCCGGTAAGTTCCAGATGAACGCTTTTGGCAATTTTCAACATGTTGGCGGATATTAAAATTTCCCGGGTCCTATCCATGTTATACTCCGGAAAAGCGGACGCGACCTGACTGGAATCTTTTGGGTTGAAATAGAACACAAAATCGTCATCCAAACAGCATTCCAGATAATCGCTTTTTTGCTCATTGTACGCCTTTTGCAAAGCCGTCAACTGTAAATCGCTAATGCCTTCACAATCTACCCGCAGATTTTTTTTGTCGTTTTCAGTACATTTTTTGAAGCCGCAGAAGTCGCAGCCGCCGCCATTTACAATAATGGCAAGGCCGATTAACATAAACCAAATCCAGCGCATATCTTTCCCCTCATGTTCTTAGAATTTTATCGCGCGAAAAATGCCGCGCACAGATGCTTGACGCACACAATCGTTACGGCTATATTATGCCGTGCCGTCAAAAAATAATCAACAAGAATCAACACGGTTTCGTGAAAGACCGTCTTTAGGCAAAACCTGCGCGCATTTTACTTTGACTTCCAACGGAAAGGATTTTTATGCAACGGACGGTACCGCAAACGATTAGCGAGGCAATCGAACTTTATATCCGCACGTATTATTCGCTCTTGCGCAGTTCGGGCGAGTTTAGAATTCGTTCACTTGAAGAAACGTATGAGGGCATGGATTCAAGCTTGCATTTAGACGCCAACAAAGCCGATTTTGATTCATCCGCATTTTACTATGCCGCCCAGCGTCTGCCGAATTGCATTAATACGGTTGATCGTATTTTGCTCGGTCAATCGGAAATGGTTTTTTATCATAACGGTTTGACAAATATTCGCGAATGGCAACGAGTTGATACATCGGCGCGTCGTCGGCTTATGCTTTATAATGGGGTGGATACAATCGCGGCTTTTGTTTCCAGCGTTTCTGATATTGACGACCTGATTCCGCTCCTGACTTGTTATCAGATTGAGTGGAACAAGCTACACACGCGCCTGGTGGTGGCCGCTCTGGGTCGGGATATCGGCAGCGGCGAGACATCGGCCAGCATCGAAGGGACCATGCTGCAGCAAACGCTGGAAGTGAATGCCGATGAAATGGAAAAATTGTACAACCTGTGGGGGCGCGATTGGGATGAGAAAATTCGCATGTTGGCCACCCGCAAAATGGATTTTCGAATTTTGTCCTACGCCGGCGGGTTGACCCATTATCGTCGCGCTATGCAGGCCTGGTGGAATGAGTTGCTTAAGGTCGCCCAACCATTGGATGTTGACTCCCGACCGATTTATTTTATCTCCAGCAATCCGCACAGCATTGTTAATCTGATCTCCGGTTACGCCGTCCGCCACAAAAAGTCATTGTTAAAGATGGTGGCCCGCCAAAATCCGGAAAACATGGCCCGGGAGATGAATACGATTTTTAAAGGCACAAATATTGGCGCCCAGGCTAATTTTTTATACTATATCCAACGCGACTATCTGCGGCGCGAACCTGCCCGGCAAGAAGAGTTTGAGGCCTCTCACATCGGAGCCGGTATTCTGCATTTTGAAAACTCCCGCGCGTTGGATGTCAGCGCCCAGGTTATCGATTTAAGCAAGATCGATCCAAGTCGGTTGGACCCGCGCTTGCGTTCGTTGGATTTAGGCTTGTTAAAAAAAAGCCGCGCATTGATTATTAATATTGATTATCCGCTTGGTTTTGCCGCGTTTCATCTTTTCTCACAAATATCATCCAGCACGGAGCAGATTTTAGGCGCCTATATTATGGGCAAAGCCGCGTCGCTAAATGGCCGCGTCGGTGACGTTATGCTGCCAAATGTGGTCTACGATGAACATTCGAAGAATACTTTTTTGTTTAAAAACTGCTTTCAGGCCGAACACATTGCGCCCTATCTTATTTATGGAACGGTGTTTGACAATCAAAAAGCCGTGACGGTTCGCGGCACCTTCCTGCAAAATCGCGAGTTTATGAAGGTATTTTATAATGAAGGTTATACGGTTATTGAGATGGAGGCGGGGCCGTATTTAAGCGCTATCTATGAAGATATTTATCCCAAGCGTTTCCCGACGGATGAAATTGTTAATATTTTTATTAATGCCCAATATGATATTGGCATGGTTCACTATGCATCCGACACGCCTTATAATCGCCGTAAGCACTTGCTGAGTAACAGCATGAGCTATTATGGCGTCGATGCGACGTATGCTTGCAGCATTGCCATTCTGGAGCGAATTTTTAAGAATGAATTGCTGCGGTTGGGCAGTAAGTAGATCGGGAAAGGAGGTACATCGTCATGACCGTCGACTTAATGGATCGGATTGCCGCCAACGGCTTTTTTGCCGGCATCGAAGCGGCGGAATTAAAAGAGACGCCGCTTTCTTTAGCGACGCGACCCTTCGCCGCCGACGAGTGGCTCATCCCCGTTAGACGCGGCCCCGGCGGAAATGTACCTCGTCTTGACCGGCGAAGCCGCCATTATGATTCAGTTGCCCAACGGCGAGTTCCTGGATGTGGCGCGCCGGTCGGCCGGCGATTTTGTGGGTGAAGTGGGCTTGCTGGATCGTGCCCCGACCGGGTTGGCCGTGCGCGGCAAAAGCGCCGGCGAGGTGGCCATCATTCCCCGCGCCGTCTTTTTGGAGCTGCTGGAGCGGTTTCCTGCCCTGACGCCCCATCTGCTGCGCCGGCTGGCGGCCAAAACGGTCGAATCCTTTGAGCGCCAGACCTACATGCTGGCGCAATATGTCGAATTGCTCGGCTTTTCGGATACGACCCTGGCCGAAAAACGCGAACTGGAAGAGTTGACCCAACGCTTGCAGACCGAAACGGAAGCCCACCGCCGCACGCAGGCGGAACTGGCCGAAGCCCGCGAAGAGGCCGCCATTGCCGCCGCCCGTCTGGAACTACAACTGTCCGAGTTCTTTGTCGGTTACAGCCCGGCCATGCAGCGGGTCTATGCCGCGATCGAACAAGCCGCGCAGACCGACCGGCCCGTTTACCTGTTGGGCGAGACCGGCAGCGGCAAGGAATTGGCCGCCGCCGCCATCCATAAGTTGAGCCGCCGCCGGACGAAGCCGTTTATTGCCCTCAACTGCGGGGCGATTGCCCCGGAACTGGCCGAGAGCGAGTTGTTCGGCCATGAGCGCGGGGCTTTTACCGGGGCCGCGGCGGCCAAACCGGGCCAGTTTGAACTGGCCGACGGCGGCGTTTTATTTCTGGACGAGATTGCCGAACTGCCGCCGGACGTGCAGCCCAAACTGCTGCGGGCGCTGGCCGAGGGCGAAATCCGGCCGGTGGGCGGTCAGGCCTCGCGACGGGTGAATGTGCGGATTATTGCCGCCACCAATAAGGATTTGCAGGCCGAGGTCGCCGCCGGGCGCTTTCGCGAAGACCTGTACTACCGCCTGAACGTCTTGCAGATCAGCCTGCCGCCGTTGCGTGAGCGGGCCGGCGATATCGACCTGCTGGCCCATCATTTTTTGGCGGAACATCTGGCCGAACATCCCGATTTGCCGGGGATGATTTCCGGTTTTGCCCCGGATACCCTGGCCCTGCTGGAGCGTTACGCCTGGCCGGGCAATGTGCGCGAGCTGCGCAACGTGATCGACAAAGCCGTCTTTGCCTACCAACTGGCCAAACGGATGGATGGGATCCTTCGCGTGGCTGATCTGCCGCCCGAAGTCGTTGCCGAGCCGCGGCCGGCAACAACCTTGCCGGCCGCGTTGACGCTTGACACGTCTGGTTCCGTACAGTCTTTAAAAACGGCCGTGAAGCAATGGGAATTGGCGTATATTCAAGCGGTTTTGCGGCAGACGGGCGGTAATAAATCCAAAGCGGCGCAGTTATTAGGCGTCACCTGGATAACGCTGCAGCGCAAGCTCACGGGCAAAGAGAAGTAAGGGGGTATAACAATCTTGTTATAACAATTTTGTCATAGTTCTAACAAAATTGTTATAGTTGGGCATTTTTCAAAAATTTAGCAATTTTTCATATCATCCTGATAAATAAGCCGCTTACGTGTTAAACGTGAGCGGCTTATTATTTTGGCACAGACTTTGCGTTGTGTATGGGCGTTGCGCAACACAACTTATCAATTCTGACATTTATTGTCGCCATACATTACCATATTTGAGGAGGTAAAGCGTTATGAAGTTCAAAAGTTTTCTGACATTGGTTTTCATTTCTATCGGATATTTGGCTCAATTGGCTGAAGCCAGCCAATTCAAACGATTGTCGTTGGATGAAATTGTGCAAGAGGCCGATTTGATTGTGGAAGGTAAGGTCATTGATATGAAGAGTCATTGGAGCGAAAAAAAGACAATGATCTATACCGATGTTTTCGTTGAAATCGCAGCAACGGAGAAAGGCCATACGGCCGAAAAGACGATTAAGCTCCGCCTGATTGGCGGTCAAGTCGACAACATTCAAATGTTTATTGTCGGCGGCCCGTCATTTGAAATGAACGAAAATATGCTGCTATGCTTGCAACAGGTTGAGCCGCAGGATTACGCCATGTTCTTGGACGAAACGACCCAGGCCAAATTAGACGGCGCGTTTCATCCGGTTGGTTTTGGCCAGGGCAAATTTGTCTTGCAAGAAGACGCGGTTTATGGCAAAATGGCCCATCAAGCCATCGATGGGATGGATTTTACCAACAAAGCGAATGAGTCGCTCCAATTGGACATGATTCCGTTATCGTCCTTGAAGGAGTCTATTCAGGGCGCGCTAAAAAAGCATCCCGTCAAGGAGTAATCCATGAAATCGCATAGGTGGCGTTGGTTTGTCTTAATTCTGACCTGGAGTCTGGCCTCAGATGTCCTCGCAGCCTCGAAAACAAACCTGTATATAGTCGATCAAAATAGCGAGCATATCCTGGTAATCGATGCGGATTCCGGCCTCGGCCCGGGCATTTCCTGGATCGGCAAGCACATTAAAAAACTAGCGGTTTCGCCGGACCAGACCCGGATTGTGGTGGCCCGGGAAGGCGCGAGCGATTTGACGGTAATCGATCCAAGCCGAAATGAAGTGGTTGACATCATTCGTTTGTATCCCGGTTGCGAGCCCTTGGATATCGCCTTTGCCGATGACAATTTGCTGTTGGTGGTTGTCCATCGCGCTAATCCCCCTATCGATTCTCTTATTAATAAGATTTATCGGGCGGAGACCGGCGTTGTCGCCATCGACTTGCGGCAAGGACCGTTTATGGCCCGCGGCGATGTAAACACCTATCTTCGCCGGATTGGCGCCGTCAACATGGCGCTTGGAACTCCCGTTCAACTGATCGTTTCGCCGGCCTATAAGTATGTTTGCGTTGTTGGCGAGATACCCGAGCGTGATTACGGTTTTCCATACGCAATAGAAGTCGCACAGGTGATACCCGGTCAAATTTTTGACTATGAAACCGGCGAAGAAAAGTTTATGGCCACCCGCGACGCTTTTTGCGCCGCCATTTCCCCCGATGGCCGATATATCTATGCCGATTTGATCTGGCATAGCTGGGTTAAATGGGATTTAAAAGAAATGAAGGGCGAGAAGTTACCGCTGATAAATTTTGACGGATATTATTATAGAAGCCTTGACCTGCTATATATGTTTGACCGCCCGGACATCCTTTATAACGTCAAGTTACCGGAAAGTGTCCTTGACGATTTGCCCGGCTTTGGCGTGATAGATTTAAAAGCATCCAAAGCAACCTGGTATCCGCTGCCGGCAAAAGCCGCGGCCGTGGCCTACGCAAAGAAGCGGAATTGCTTGTTTTTTGCCCATCCGGATGCCCGCAAGATCAGCGTTTTTGATTTGACCCGGATGAAGGTCGTACGCGAGCTAGACCTATCGGCGCATCGGATTAAACCGGTGCTGATCGTGGCGCTTGAAAACGATTGAGCGCGTGTACCCATCACTCATAACTTTTGACTTTTACGATAACAATAAGAAATAAGGAGTAAACGCAATGAGAAAGTTGATGTTTTTGTTAATAACCTGGGCCGGCGTAATGATCGGTCATACCGAGTTGGCCTATTGTCAACCTGTGGCCCGGGATGTGGTCGTGGCAAATATTGTTAACAATTATGCGCAGGTGACGTTTCATACATTTGCGCTGACACAGACCGCTGAGGTCTTTTATGGGGTAGACCCCAATAATCTGAATATGATAGACTCGCTAAATAACGGCTCAACCGGGGCGCGATTTCATGTCATCCCCCTGACCGGGCTGACTGCCAACACGACGTATTATTTCCGAATCAAAGCCGTGAATGCAAATGGTTCATCGCTCAGTTCGACGCTGAATTTTAGAACCTCTCAAGCATTACAGCCCCACAATCCATTAGACTTAATCCTCAAAATTCCAAGCCTGGCGGCCGGGCAAGGGCTGGCGTACGCCCAATTTGAAGGCGCAAAACCGGTGATGGGAACCATTAATTCGCTCAATCTTGTTAGCATTCCACTCGACCGGTCAACCTGGGAATCGGATGGTTCAATGGTGCAGATGGGTTTTGTACAGAATCATCCATTGCGTATCTGGGTCAATGGCGGGGTGGCGGGCTGGTATGAAGAGAGCACCACGCTGAGTCAACTGAACTGCGGGGCGGCCCAATGCCCTCATAGCAATATTTCGCTTGGCAAATCCTACGTATATTTGGGTTTTTTTGCCATGCGGGGCAATAAAACCCGGATAAATTCCAGCTATCCGAGCAGTTGGGGCGGCCCGTATAATGACCCCCTGTTTGTTGACCCCTTGTACAATCCTGAAGTTGTTCCAGCTAACCAAAGTCAACTTTCTTCGGCAGATTTAACAACGCTTTATGCTCAAAGAGCATGGTTAGCCGGTTTTGAAGTGGATTCCGATTATCTCACCGCCAATCCGGGCGGCGCGCCAATTTCGCTGAGCGATCTGGAAAACGCAGCCAAGGGCGCGTTGCAAACCTGGTCCGAAGCCGATTTGGGCGGTTCGCCGTTGAAATTGATCTACGGTGGAGCAACTCCGGCCAACGCCCCGAATCGGATCGCCAAAGACAACCGGAACACCATTCGCTTTGAAACGCAAAGCACATTTGAGAGTGCGGCTTTAGCGGCTGTTGCGATTACACTGATAACCGTCGATTTATTGCCTGATGGTCGTATGGCCCTTATCGACACCGACATTGCGCTTAATGGCTATGAAAATACGACAAACCGTTTTTGGGTCACCAATGGAACGATGTATGTCGGAACAAGTCAGGCCAGAACAGAAGATCCATCGTCCTCGTACGTAGTCGGCTATCCGCTCACCTGGTGCGTCGTGCCGCGCCTGTCCCCGCCGGACTCGACCGTCACGCCGGAACCGGAAGCGCCCTTGACCGCCGCGGAAGAACTGTACGGCAAAGCTATGGCCGCCTTGTATGACGGCGACTTGCGGGAAGCCATTCGGCTGTTCCGCCAGGTCATTCAGCGTTACCCGAACGATCTGCTGGCCGTTCATGCGTTGGTGTCGCTGGCCCATATTCACCGCGAACACGATTTGCCCGGTTTTAGCGGCTATTTGACCGGCCTGCTGCACAATCCGCAGCACGCCAACTTGCAGCCGGTCATTAACGATCTGCTCAATTGGGATGTAACCGGCGCTGCGGCGACCATAACCGCAGATGCGGCGGCGGCAACCATGTCCTCAGCAAAGGACGAAACGGCGCAAGGTCTTCCATTGACCTTCAAGTTGGAGCACAACTATCCCAACCCCTTTGCAGCCTCGACCTCCATTCGTTTTGGTCTGCCGGTCGAACAGCCGGTGCGGGTAGCCGTTTATTCGGTGACCGGCCAAAAAATCAAGACGCTGGCAGATGGCGTCATGCCGGCGGGTTTTCATAGCGTGGACTGGAACGGCCGCGGTCAGAGTGACGAACCGGTGGCCGCCGGCGTCTATTTCTACGAAGTGCAAGCCGGCCAGGAGCGCCTGGTGCGCAAAATGGTATTAACCCGCTAAATGTAACCTCGAACAGCAGGCGGCGGGTCGTGAATAAACGACCCGCCGCTGTTGTCGAATCAAAATAAGGAGAAGATACCATGCGTCATTTCTATAGGTTAGTCACCTTCAGCGTTGTTTTAGGGCTGAGTTTATCATTGGGCTGCTCCAAAAACCCGACCGAACCTTTGCCATCGTTAGGACCGTTTGAAGCCGGCCCCATCCTCTTCACCAAATACAATAAGAGCGATGGTGATTCTCAACAATTGTATAGCATGAACGAAGACGGCTCGGACGTGCGCCAATTGACCGACGACCCGGATTTTCCTGTTTTTGACGCTCGTTGGTCGCCCGATGGCGAAAAGATCGCCTTTACCAGCCTGAACGGCAGCAAGGATCCGTGGATTCATATCTACGGTCCGGCCATCTTCGTCATGGATAAAGACGGCAGCAACGTGCAGCGGTTAACCACCCGCGACGTGTCGGGTGAATACTATGCCACCGGCGACTCGCCCCAATGGTCGCCGGATGGCCGGACAATTGCCTTTCATCGTTTGATGATACCTGAAGCCCTCGGTCTTTACGGCACTTTTTTGATAAACAGCGACGGTTCCAACGAGCGCCAGGTGCCTTCCAGAAATTTGCTGTTTGTTGAAGACTGGTCCCCCGATGGTAACCGTTTGTTAGTTCAAAAAAGCGCTAATAATACAGGGCTCATAACAATGCACACGCTTTCATTAAACGGCGTCTTGCAAACGGTTTTAAGCGATACCACGACCTATAGCGCTGCAGGAAGATGGAGCGCCGATGGCCGAATTGTTTTTAGCTCCATGATCAATAAAACGAGTCAGTTATTCCTGACGGATAAATCCGGCACGAATCCCGTATTCATTCCCACGGTACCGGATCATTGGGTTTCCGCTGTTGATTGGTCGGCGGACGGCAAGCACCTGTTGATCCGTGTCAGCAATAATCACCACATGGTGAAAGTCTATATTAAGAATCTGGAAACTGGCGCATTAACGGATATTACGCCGTTTCCCGACGGAATCGGTTCTGTTCACCGCATTAATCCTGTCAGCTGGCGAAAAATGCTGTAAGCTCCCGAAAGATGTTCAAAAAATGATTTGAACAAGACCGGTCTTCCTGCGGAAGGTCGGTCTTTGTTTTATATTTAGCGGGTGTATCCAGCGGGATGTATTTCTATCGTCTGGAAACCAACGGCTTTAGCGACATGAAGCGGATGTTGCTGCTCAAGTAGTCATAACTCATACGCCATTTTTAAAAAGTGACAGAAGCCCTCTTGACTTGACAGTTGAGCGGGCTTTTGTTATTATGACGGGTTGATTTGAACGAATTCAGGCTAACCGCCGAGAAGTGTATGCCCTTTTATATCGACATTGTCCTGCCGCTGCCCGTGCCGCAGGCTTTTACCTATCGCTGTCCGGACACGTTGTCGTCGCTCGTTGTGCCGGGCGCGCGGGTGCTGGTGCCGTTTCATAACAAGAAGATGACCGGCTATGTCATCGGTCTCTCCGCCTCGCCGCCCAAAGACGTGCGTGACATCCTCGATGTGCTGGACGACGAACCGGCCTTAGACGCCCATTTGCTGGAACTGACCCGCTGGATTAGCCAATACTATCTTTGCTCATGGGGCGAAGCCATCCGCAACGCCCTGCCGGCCAGCCTAAGCATTGAATCTAAACGCATCCTGGTTTATGCGCAAAAGCATGGCGAATCGCTTTTTGACGATACGCTCGATCTGACGAATCCGCGCGCCCGCCTGCTAAAAATCCTCAAAGAGCGTCAGCGCCTGTCTGTCGAAGCGCTTAAGCAGCGCGCCGGACGTATGGCCAACTTTAACGCGCACGTCAACCAACTCATCCGCTCCGGCGACATCCGCTTAGAATTGGAAACAACGACGGCCGGCAAAGCCCGCCTGGAAAAGACCATCCGCCTGATTATCGACGAAGATGCTGTGGCGGAAAAGATGTCTGAATTTAAATTTAAAGCGCCCAAACGCGCCGATTGCCTGGAATTTTTGGCCATCCAAAAACAGCCGATTCCGCTGCGTAAGTTAAACGAGGCCGGGTTTAACGGCGCGATTGCCAAATGGTTGGTGGCGCATGAGTTGGCCGCGTACGGGCAGCAGGAAATTTTTCGCGATCCGCTGGCCGCTGAAGATTATTCGGAATCCAGCGGTGGCAGCCTGACTGCCGATCAGCAGACGGTTTTAAATCATGCCAAAGAGGCAATCGGGCAGAACCGTTTTGAGGTCATGTTGTTGCACGGTATCACCGGCAGCGGCAAAACCCGCGTCTACATTGAAGCCTGTCAATTTGCCCGGCAGCAGGGCAAGCAGGCGCTGGTGCTCGTGCCGGAAATCGCCCTGACGCCGCAGATGATTCAGCGCTTTAAAGCCGCATTTGCCGACCGGGTCAGCGTCTGGCACAGTCATTTGTCGGAAGGCGAGCGTTTCGATGTCTGGCAGCGGGTCCGCCATGGCGCGTATGATGTGATGATCGGCACGCGCTCGGCTGTATTTATGCCGCTTAGACAATTGGGTTTGATCGTGGTCGATGAAGAGCATGAAACGTCGTTTAAGCAGGATTCGGCCCCGCGCTATCATGGCCGCGACGTGGCAATTATGCGGGCCCGGATGCTGAATGCCCCGTGCCTGTTGGGTTCGGCCACGCCAGCGCTGGAATCATATCACAACGCCCGGCAGAATCGCTACACGCTGCTGGAGTTGCCCGTCCGCGTCGCCGACCGACCGCTGCCGGCTGTCGAGATTATTGACATGCGCCGGCAACCCGCAATCAGCCGAATCACGCCTATACTCAAGCAGAAAATCGAAGAGCGACTGGAGCGGCGGGAAGGCATTATCCTGTTCCTGAATCGGCGCGGCTTTTCCACGTTTGTGCTGTGCATGGACTGCGGCTATAGCTTTGATTGCGTCAATTGTCACGTCACGCTGACCTATCATGCCGTGACCGCGCAGATCAAATGCCATTATTGCAATTACACCCGGCCCGCGCCCAAAAACTGCCCCAAATGCGCCGGCTTTCACTTGTCGTTTCGCGGCGCCGGCACGCAGCGTGTGGAAGATGAAGTGCAGCAATTGTTTCCGCGCGCCCGCGTCCTGCGCTTAGACATGGATGCAACGACAACCAAAGGCGCGCACCGCCGGATTCTGGACGAATTTCGACTCGGCCTGGCTGACATTCTGTTGGGAACGCAGATGGTGGCCAAGGGACTGGATTTCCCCCATGTAACGCTGGTCGGCGTCATTTCTGCCGATGTAAGCTTGAATTTGCCGGATTTCCGCGCCGCCGAACGCACTTTTCAACTGCTGACCCAGGTGGCGGGCCGGGCCGGGCGTGGCGATAAAAAAGGCGAGGTCATTATCCAGACCTACGCGCCCAATCACTACGCTATTTTGACCGCTAAAACGCATGATTACCAATCTTTTTACAATCGGGAAATCAAAGAGCGGCGGGATTTGGGCTTTCCACCCTTTTGTCGCATCATGAATCTGCAAATTACCTCCAGCAGCGAAACGCGCGCCATCGAAATCGCCGAGGAACTGAGCCAAATCCTGCGAGGCCTGAACCACCCGGCGATTGCCGATATCCTTGGGCCGGCGCCGGCGCTCATCTCCAAAATCAAAGGTCAATATCGCTGGCATCTTCTGCTCAAAAGCGACAACAGCCTGGAACTGCGCCGGCTTATCTACGCCGCCGTGCTGCCGCTAAATGCCCGCCATCAGGACGTAAATGTCGTTATCAATATAGACCCGCTGGGAATGTGGTGAGACTGTCCAATTTCAACTATACGAAAGGTTCAAATATGCTCGGATTAAAAACAACGCTTAGATTCAAATTTTTGATGACGCTCTTTCTCATTCTTCCGGCAGGCGTCATGGCCCAGGAAGCCACGGATTTTGAGGATGTTTCCTTAGAAGACCTGCTCAACACGACCGTCACCGTCGCCTCCAACAAAGCCATGACGCTGCAGGAATCGCCGGGCATTGTGACCCTGATCACCCGCGACGAAATCGCCCATAGCGGCGCGCGCGATTTGATGGATGCGCTGCGCTATGTGCCCGGCCTGAGCTTTGGCGTGGATGTGGCCAGCGTTGTCGGCATTGGTGTGCGGGGACAATGGGCCCACGAAGGTAAAGCGCTGCTGCTGATCAATGGCCTGGAAATGAACGAAGTGCGCTATGCCACGCTGCAATTCGGCCACCATTTTCCGATTGATCAGATCGAGCGGATTGAGATTATTCGCGGGCCTGGGTCGGCCATTTACGGCGGTTTTGCCGAGCTGGCGGTCATCAACGTGGTGACGCGCGGTCAGGCCAATTTTAATGGCGTTGAGGTCAGCAGTTTTTACAGTCGCCAAAAGGAGGGCTTGGGTCGGGCCTTTTTGAATGTCAACTTGGCCAAAACGATTACCCCCCGGAGCGGGTTTGACGCCGGTTTTTTCATTGGCGACGGACAGCGCAGCGATCGCGTTTACACCAGCATTGGCGGGGAAAGCTTCGACATGGCGGGGAACTCCGATATTAAGCCGATTTTTGCCCGGGCAAATCTTTCAATTAAAGGTCTGGAAGCGCGCATGATCTATGACCGCTATAAACTTTATAACCGGCAAAATGATATTCACAACCTATCCCAGCCAATCCCGCGAAGTTTTGGCAGCTTTATGCTCCTGCTCACCCGCCCGTTTAAGTTCAAAAATGACCGGCTCGCAGTGACGCCGGAATTCGGTTTTAAACGACAGGCGGCCTGGAATCAGCAAGATCGCGTCTTTGAAGACGAGCTTTTCTTCGATGACCTGAAAGTGGATCGTTATTCCGGCAAGCTCACCCTGTCTTACGATCCGACCCCGCAGTTGAATGTCCTGACCGGCGGCCAATTTTACTACGATCATTCGGCCACATCGGATCATTACGAAGAATTGTATCCTGATTATTTTGACAACGGCAAGCGTTCGATTTCTTTTACCAGCGTGGCGGCCTTGGGTCAAATCATCTACCAATTACCGACAGCCAATGTGACGGCCGGGTTTCGCTACGATCACCACAGCGATGGCGGCAGCGCCTTTGTCCCGCGCCTGAGCTTGACCCGCAAATGGCTGCGCTGGCATGCCAAGCTGCTGGCCAGCCAGGCCTTTCGCGTACCGGTTTTGGAGAACATCATTACCCCGCTTGGCGCGGCGGTGCGGCCGGAAAAAATGACCGTGTTTGAGGCCGAGTTGGGCGCGCGCCTTCGGGAATCGCTGTCCCTGACCGGAAATATATTTTGGATCCGCACCAAAGACCCGATCATCTACCGGTCGGTGGTTACGAACCCCGAAACGGGTGAGGGACCGAGTGGCTACGACAACTATGGCAAAACCGGCAGCCGCGGCTTCGAGTTGGAGGCCCGCTATCGCCATAAAACGCAGTATGCGACCGTGACCTACTCCTTCTATCAGGCGCACAGCAATGAGGTGGCCGATTATGTTGTGCCCGGCCATGACCGGGTTTACGTGGGCATGCCGGCCCATAAGCTGACCCTGAACGGCCATTATGCCCTGACGAATCATGTCTCGGTCAACCCGGCGGCGCTGTGGTACAGCGCCCAATATGCCTACACGACCCTTGACGAGGACACCAACCCCGTGATCGCCAAATTAGCCGCTTACACGCTGCTCAATCTTAACATCATGTATCACGACTTTTTAAGGCCGGGCTTGACGGTCTGCTTGGGTTTCTACAACCTGCTGGATACGGACGAACCAATAACCGAACCGTATAACGGCTACTACTCGCCGACGCCGGGGCCTTCGCGGGAGATGAGCTTGAAGGCGAATTGGGCGGTTTCGTTTTGAGGCAAGAAAGCCGACAAAACGCCGGGGATTTGCCACAATGCCCCAGAGAAAGGTGATAGCTTGACCAATTGAAAACCTTAAAATCCATTGTCGTAAAGGAGTTATTATGAAAGATGAATTATTTGACGAACTTATTCAAAGCGTTAAAGAAGGCGGAGCTATTTTACGGGGCGAGAAAGAGCCAAGCCGACGGTTTGTTATTCCTATTCCTGATATTAAATTGGTGCGGGATTCTTTTGGTTTAAGTCAAGAAAATTTTGCCCGGATGCTGGGAATCAGCCCTTCCACGTTACAAAGTTGGGAGCAAGGACGCAAAAACCCGGCTGGTCCGGCCCGACTTTTATTGCAGATTGCCGCAAAACACCCTGAAGCCGTGTTAGACACGATTCAAAAAGTGGGTTAAAGATTTATGGCCCAGGCGGACACAAACCCCGTCATCGCCCAATTAGACGCTTGGGTTTTTACAACCTGCTGGACACGGACGAACCGATAACCGAACCGTATAACGGCTACTACTCGCCCACGCCGGGGCCTTCGCGGGAGATGAGCTTGAAGGTGAATTGGTTGCTTTAGCGCGATTCGCCTAAAGCGCGTTTTGAAACTATACAGGAGACATAATATGAACTGTCCCAACTGCCGCCACGACAACCCGTCCGGCAACAAATTTTGCGCGGAATGCGGCGTTAAGCTGCCGATCCCGAACATCTGCCCCGCTTGCCGGACGGAAAATCCCGCCGGGACCAAGTTCTGTTCCGAATGCGGCGCAAAATTGACCGCCGCCGCGCCCGTCCCGCCGCCACCGGCCCCGCTGCCACAAACTGCGCCCCAACCCGCGCCGGAGCAGCTCAAAACGCTGACCGTCCTCTTTTCCGACATCTCCGGCTTTACGGCTATGAGCGAGAAGCTCAATCCCGACGAAGTGGACGAGATCATGAAGCAGTGCTTTGCCCCGCTGGCCGAGGCCATCCGCAAAAACGGCGGCACGGTCATCAAATACGTGGGCGATGCCATCATGGCGGTCTTTGGCATGGAGCGGGCGCTGGAGGACGATCCGGTTCGGGCCGGCCGCACGGCCTTAGCCATGCAGGCCGCGCTGGCTGCCACCAGCGAAAGTCTGCTCAAGGACAAAGGCTTTGCCCTGAAGATGCGCATCGGCCTCAATACCGGGCTGGTCAAGGTGACGGAAATCGGCGGCAAGGCGGATTTGATCGGCGACGCGGTCAATCTGGCCTCGCGCCTCGAACATGCCGCGCCCATCGGCGGCGTGCTGCTCAGCTACGAGACCTTCAAGCACATCAGGGGGCTGTTCGATGTCAAAGAGCTGGAGCCGATCAGCGTCAAGGGCAAGTCCGAGCCGATTCAGGTCTACGAGCTGCTCAGCGAGCGGGAGCGCGGCATCCGCGTCGGTACGCGCGGCATTGCCGGAATTGAAGTGCGGATGTTTGGCCGGGATACGGAGCTCAAGACCCTGCTCAATGCCTTTGAGCGCACGGTCGAGTCCCGACAGCCCGGCTTTGTGGCCATCGTGGGCGAGGCCGGGCAGGGCAAGAGCCGGATGGAATATGAGTTTCATCATTATATTGAAGATTTCCCGGATGTGGTGATTTACAATAAGGGCGGCAATCTGCCGGTGAATCCCATGTCGCTGTTTCCCTTTTATCGCATTATCTGCGAGAAAGCCAAGATCAAAGACGACGAGAGCAAGGCCTCGGCCCAGCAGAAATTGGAGGAAATGGTTGTCCGAGCGATGTCTGATGATGTAACCTTGCGAAAGGTTGAGGTGGAAACTCCCGACGGTCTTGCGCCAAAACCTGCGCCAAGTTTGGAGATGACCGACGCCCTGCGCGAGCAAATCCACTTCATCGCCGAGTTGATCGGCTTTGAGTATGAGGACAGCCCGTTTATCAAAGGCATTCGCGGCAGCGATCCCAAACAGATTCAGATGCGCGGCTTTTTCGCCTTTCAGAAACTCTTTGCCCGCATCGCCGCTCAGCAGCCGTATGTGCTGATTTTTGAAGACATTCACTGGGCCGATGAGTCTACCCTGCGCCTGATTGATCAACTGATCACCTCCATCCACGATGTGCCTTTGCTCATTCTGGGCCTGGCCCGGCCGGAACTGTATGAACGACACGCCTGGTTCAACAAAAGCGGGGCCAACCGCAGCCGCGTGGACATCCTGCCCTTGACCCAAAAAGACCGCGCCGCCTTTATCCGCCACATCCTGCAACGCTGCGCGGAGACGCCGGACGAACTGGTCGAGCTGATTGACCGCCGCAGCGAGGGCAATCCCTTTTTTGTGGAAGAGCTGATCCGCATGTTGATAGATTGCAAGGTGATTGTTCGCCCGGACGCCCAAGCCCTAAAGGTCTCGGAGACGCTTAGGGTTTTACCCGAAGAAAAATGGCGGCTGGATCTGAACGGGCTGCATAAAACCGTCATTCCCACCACCATCGACGGCGTCATTCAGGCTCGGATAGATCAATTGACCGAGACTCAGAAGCGCGTTATCAGCCAATCGGCGGTGGTGGGCCGGATGTTCTGGAAGGAGCTTTTGGCCTATTTTGAAGGGCATGAGCCAGACCCTCAAAACCCCCAAGACCCAAAGGGTTTCCAAAAACCCTTAGGGTTTGAACTTAAGTTGATTGAAGAGACGCTCAACTCGCTGCAAGGCTTAGAGTTAGTCTACCGGCGCTTTGTCTCCACGCTGGAGGGCAGCGACGAGTACATCTTTAAGCACATCCTGACCCGGGAAGTGGTCTATCGCAATACCTTGCGCAAGGTGAAGCTGCTGTATCATCGTTTGGCCGGCGAGTGGCTGGAGCGGAAAGAGGCGGCGGTGGTGGAGAAGTTCAGCGACCTGATCGCTCACCACTACGAGCACGGCGAGATGTGGGATAAGGCCGTCGAGTATTACCAAAAAGCGGGCGACCGAGCCAAAGCCGACTATAGCAACGACGACGCTCACCGGCACTACGCCGGCGCGCTACGGCTGATGGACAAGTGCCGCGAGGCCGACCGCCCGGCGCGGGAGTTGGCCATTCGCATCGCCCTAGATGGTCTGTACGAGCTGGCCGGTCAGGGCGAGGCCCAGGCAGAGAACCTGATCCGGGCCCGGGCGGTGGCGGAGCAGACCGGCAACCCGACCGACCGGGCCGACGCGCTCAATCACTTGGGTGGGTTGTATTGGCGGACCCGCCAATTTGACAAAAGTTCGGAAGTTTTGGCTGAAGCCCGGCAACTGGCCGTGGCCGCCGGCTACCGCCGGGGCGAAGCGTATAGCTTGAATGTGCAGGGCAATGTGTTTAGCGCGAAAAGGGATTGGCAGCAGGCCATAGCCCATTTTGAGCGGGCCTTAGCCATTGACCGCGAGATCAGCGACCGGTCAGGCGAAGGGACACGGCTGGGCAGTCTGGGTATTGCCTATTACAACTCCGGTCAGACCGAGCAAGGACTGGCCTATACCGAGCAGGCGCTGGCGATTGCCAAAGAGATCGGCGATAAACAACATGAAGGAGTCTGGCTGGGCAGTCTGGGGATTGCCTATACCAACTCCGATCAGACCGAACAAGGGCGGGCCTATACCGAGCAGGCGCTGGCGATTGCCAAAGAGATCGGCGATAAACGAGGTGAAGGAGTCTGGCTGGGCAGTCTGGGGATTGCCTATACCAACTCCGATCAGACCGAACAAGGGCGGGCCTATACCGAGCAGGCGCTGGCGATTGCCAAAGAGATCGGCGATAAACTATGTGAAGGAATCTGGCTGGGCAATCTGGGTTATGCCTATCTCACTTCAGGTCAGACCGAGCAAGCACTGGTCTATACGGAACAGGCGCTGGCGATTGTCAAAGATATTGGCGATAAACGACTCGAAGGATGGTGTCTGGGCGTTTTGGGCAGTGTGTATAGCAATTCAGGTCAGATCGAGAAATCGCTGGTCTATACCGAGCAGGCGCTGGCGATTGCCAAAGAGATCGGCGATAAACAAAGCGAAGGATCTTGGCTGGGCAATCTGGGGATTGCCTATCAGCGCCTGAGTCAGCTTGAGAAAGCCATTGAATATTCAGAACAGGCATTGATCGTAGCGAAAGAAATTGGACGCAAACAGACCGAAAGCGAAACCTGCAGCAATCTATCCGTTGTCTATTATCTCAAAGACGATGCGGAGAAGGTGCAGGTCTATTGTCAGCAGAGCTTAGCGGTGGAGTCCGCCGATTCCTATACGGCTTACGGCAAAAGCCTGGCTCTGCTGCTCACCGGTCAAACAACGGCCGCGCTGGCCGCCTACCCGCAGGCTCGGGCCGCTCATCCGGGCAAGCATGTCATAAAAGAGCATATTGATAGCTTTTTGACCTCGTTGCGGCAAGCGCCCACCCCGCCGCCCGGTCTGGAGGATGTGCTAAAACTGCTGGAAGCGTAGCGCGATTCGCCTTAATCGCGCAGTCGTTCACTTGCATAAAAAAGTTCAGGCAAATCGTGCTTTCATTCAGGCAACACTCACAAAATAGGCATTTCGCACAACAAGAGCATCCTATGAATCTGACCGACCGCCGCTATTTTGAAGCCTATTTCCAATCCGTAGGCCATAACATTGAAGCCTGGCATGGCGCCTTCGATTTCAACGCCGCTGCCGGTGATTTGGGCTATCGCACGGTCGCGTCCGCCGTGTATTCGTCCAATATCGAAGGCAATCCGCTCGACTTCAACTCGTTTATGAATCGGCGTCAGGCCAAAGCAAAACTGAAAGCGCACAAAGACGTGGCCGAGATCGAAAACCTGATTGCCGCCTACGATCTGGCCCGGCAAAGTCCCCTGACCGAAGCAAATTTCTTGCGCGCCCACGGCCTGCTGTCCAAAACGCTGCTGATCAAAAGCAAGCGCGGCCGCTACCGGAATGAGCGTGTCGGCATCTTCAGCGAGCGCGGGCTGGTCTATGTGGCGGTAGAACCGGAATATGTGGCCCGGGAAATGGCCGAGTTTTTTGATCAAATCGCAGTGCTCGCACCCGGCAAGCTGACTTTGGCTGAGGCTTTTTATCATGCGTCCCTGGCCCATCTGCGCCTGGCCCATATCCATCCCTTTGCCGACGGCAACGGTCGGGCCGCCCGACTGTTGGAAAAGTGGCTGCTGACCACGCTCATCGGCGCGGAGGCCTGGCAAATTCCGTCCGAAAAATACTACTGGGATCATCGGGCCGATTATTATCGCCACATCAACCTGGGCGTCAATTATTATGCGTTGGATTACAGCCGCTGCCTGCCTTTTTTGGAGATGTTGGCGAGTTGTTTAAAATCATCGCGCGATTTACCGTAATCGAGCTGTCGTTTAACCTATAAAAAACCGCGAAATAGGCATTTCGCGCTACATGACACGATAAGAAAGGAACCCAACTATGTCACACCCATTCACTCGCGAAAACATCCTGACCAACCGCGCCCTGATCTACGCGGAAATCACCGGCAATAAGCTGCGCTGCCGCAACTGGCAAATCGAAGCGGCGTTGCGCATGTTGGTCAACAATCTGTTACAGGCCACGCGGCCGGAGGAACTCATCGTCTACGGCGGCACGGGCCGGGCCGCCCGCAACTGGGCCTGCTTCGACGCCATCATCAACGCTCTGCTCAATCTCGAACCGGACGAGACGCTGCTGGTGCAGTCGGGCAAGCCGGTGGCCGTGTTACGCACCCAC
>CAYOLL010000067.1:0-30523 GCA_964404765.1 uncultured Gemmatimonadota bacterium
AATTAATCTAAGTAATTTTTCTTTTTCTGGCAATGACTTTGTATATTTTATCGGTTAATGGTTTGTGACAATTTTCAAAAAGTATGTTTCAATTATTCGTGACGTACGGGCAACGCTGCACATCCTGGCCAAACATAAAATCCCGCAGTTCCACAGCTCGTTCGGAAGATTCAAATGCGCCGTTTTCAAGACTTTCCGGAGCAACGACGACGCGATAATCGCCTACGGGCAGTCCATCCAGACGATAGAGACCAAATTGATCGGTTGTTGCCGCTTTTATACGTAACCCGTACAGATCGCGCAATTCTACCAGCACACCCGGCAAAGCCTGACCGCTTTCATCCGTCACCCGACCGGCCAAACCATATTGGGCCAGCACGGAAAAATCCACATGAGTTGTTGCCCCGGCAGCCACGGCAACAATCCGGGAGGTAAACAGCGGCGTAAGTTCCAATGGCAATCCCGCCGGATCAAACTCGACTGTATAGACGCCTTCTTTTAGAAAACCAAGGTAAAAAACGCCCTGCGCATCCGTTTGGATGGCCCTCTGGCCATTCAGGCTGATTTTGAGCCGATCCAAATCGTAGCGCGTATTCCCCGGTGTACGAATACGACCCGCAATGGCTCCCCAACGCTGCTGAATACCGGAGGTTGCCGCCGGCAGCAGGCGTCCGCCGGAAAGCGTCCAATCGGCAGTCAAGGCGATCTGGAGGCGGGAGTCCGCCGTAACACGGCGGCCGGAGGAGCGGTATTCGACTTGAGCCAGCAAACCGGGCCGCAGTGATGCGCTGCCGCCCGCAATCCAGGCCGGCCGGCCTTCACTTAAAGATATACCCAAATGCAGCAAGGGATCCGTCAGCTTTAGGCCGCCGCGATGCAGAGTCAGCTCATAAACCGGCGACATGCTTTGACCGAAAAGAGCCCGCCCGGTCAATTGATAGCGTCGGGCAAAACCGTAAAACCCTTCGACGGTGGCGTGCTCGTAATAATTGAGCATGAAACGAGCGGCTCGTGATAGCTGATAATTGGCATTCAGCGCGTAATTCCCCGCATAATCCGGCCGCGCATACAAAGAAAACATGGCGGTTGGATTCCAGGAGATGCCGGGACGCACAAAACGAATGTGTCTATTGACGTTATTTTCTTCAACAGCAGTCAAACTCAGGCGCAGGGTCTTGTCGGGCCGGTAGTGTGCTTCGGCGCGCAGACTTCGTGGCGAGAACAGATCGTCCGGTTTGTGCAGAAACATCGCCCGCAATTGAAAAGGCCGCATATCCGCGTCTATTTCGAGGTCATATGCAAGATGACCCTCTATTCCGGCCAGGCAGGCCGTCGCGACCAGAGGCGCCAGCGGTCGGACAATCAAGCCAAGCTGAGCCTCAGTCTGTCGATCATTCTGCAGCGTGGCTTCAACGGTCATCCGATCCGACAAACCCTGTCGGTATTGATAAAAACCCACACCCGATCGTTTAGCGTTCGGGATTGCTTCTTCCGTCAAATTGCCATCCGTGCCCAGACCGGCCAGGTGACTGATGACACCGCCCGGCAGCATAAATTCCGAGGTATTGATCGACATCTCGCGGATTTCGACCGGTGCAGCGCTGTTGAAACGGTCAAAAATATGGACTTCAATTGTGTTGAATTGCCGCGTCGGCAGGTTCACGTCGGCAAATTGATAAAGACCGTCCAGACCAACCATTTGTTGGGCGAGCAGGCGACCATTGACCTTCAACTGTGCCCGTCCGCCCGGCGGAGCTTCGCCGTAAAAAGAGCGCCCCACTTGCGCCCGCCGACCAAGCAGCTCATTTGCTCCGGCTGAATATTGGAGATGGGGCGGTCTGTTAATCCAACCGGCCTGCACCCCGGTTAATTCCAGACTGTTGAGCAATGGATGAAGTTGCAGGCGCTGCTGTCCGACCAGGAACAACATTTGGTCGCCCGGACGCAGCCAGCTATACTCGCGCAACTTTTTCGCCCCGGTAAAATCGTCCCGGTATGACGCCCGCCATATCCCGCCGTGAAAACGCCCGCCCAGAATTGTCGAACTTTGATAGCCGTCCCGGCGCGGTCCGTACCGGTTGTAAACGACCTCTGCGTGAATGGCGGATAGACTGAAGGCGGGCGGGTGCGCATCCGGCTTTAACGGTGCGCCGGACGGAGGCGGTTCTTCCAATTGCCAGGGGATGTCAAAATTCAGGGCAAAATCGGCCTGTTCAAAAAAGACCGGGGTGATCAGTTTGGTTTCGATGAAGTGTTCGGAGATGTACAGCGTCCCACCGATATGATGTTGATCCTTCGTGGGAAGATCGGCGGAACCAATCGGAGTCACCAATCGCAGCGTATCGGCGTTGTGTTGGATTTTAATCTTTGCAGCGTCAGCAAAGGGCTGGAGCGGAATCAGGAAAAGGCTGTCCGCTTGTCGGACTTCACAGGTCGCCACTTGCATGTGGCGAATTTTCAGACCCACCAACAGCAAGTTGTTAGCCGGCACGGCCGTCGGCAATAGTCCCCCGCAAATGATCCAGCCAATAAGCAGATATTTCCAGCGCATGGGTCACTCCAAAACTCCCGGTTTGGAGTAGCAAACTTCAGTTTGCAGTTTGCAGTTTGCAAGTGATAAGTTTTTACTACGCAATTACTTGCAAACTGAAGTTTGCTACTCCGCCAACTCCGCCAAAACATTTTCTTAAAGACTGTCCGTTATCCGTTATTCTTGACTATTTCTCGGCTTCCACCCGGGGAAGAATACCGAAAGAGACGCCCATATCCAGCGGCATATCCCCGAATGTGCCGTTAATGTCTAACGTGTATTCACCCGGCGGCAGTGTTTCGGGCAGCGAAAGGGTCAATAAGCGGCGTGTACCGGGCAGCACGGGTGTGGTCGGCAACACGCCGATCACTGCCAGCCCGTCGGGCTTGATAAAATCTTTGCTGTGAAGATTGACCAAAAAACTTGTTTTGTCCTTACCAGGATAAACTGCGGCCGGCCAGATGCCGTATTGGCCATTCAGTCGGACGTGGGCATTGCCGTATGATTCCAGATCAAATAAGGCCACGGGCAGTTTTTTTTCGGTCTTGACGGTAACGCCGTGCAATTCGCCGCGCCGAATTACCTCGCCGGCGTAACCGTAGATGGCGATGCCCATGCGTCCGACAACGCTAGCCTGAGATGTGTCGGCCGGATCGGGTATCTCTTCAAAATAAACTATGGCTCGATGCTCGCCCGCTGTCGGTGTGACGCGGGGGCGAATGGAAAACCGCACGGTCTGATACTTACCGGCCGGGATAGTAAAGTTCAGAGGGTTCAGCGCCAGCCATTGATCTAACGATTGCTCCGCGGGCGGCAGGAGCCGGACGGAACTCCGCTCATCCAGATCCCAGTTATAAACCGCGACCTTGACCTGAATCGGCCGCGGCCCGTAATTGATGACCTGGGCGGATTCAGTGGCCGGCGGCCCGTCAAGCGTCACTTCAAAGCGCGGCGGGCTGACCCCGATCTGGGCCTCGACAGCTTGCGCCATCCAGCCGGTAAGAAAGATTGCGATAAGTAAGATGTGTTGTCTCATTTTTAAATACCGTTTCAATTCAAAATTTCTTATCAATTTGGAGTAGCAAACTTCAGTTTGCAGGTGTGATATGCTCATCCGGGCAATTGCTTGCAAACTGAAGTTTGCTACTCCACCGATGCGGTAGACTTGCCCCGCTGTCCCATAAAATGAAAAAGCGGCATCCTGCCACAGGACGCCGCTTTTGGCCACGAAAAGCAAGCGCTTACAAACTGGTTGCGGTGATGCTGAATTGATACGTTGCCCCCGCGTCTTGATACGTGCCGGCGCGGGTGGCGCCGCTGAGATTCAGATCAAACTGCATGTCGCCGTTCTGCTGGGAGCCGGGCCCGGTCGGGACAAAGGTGACGCTGTTGCCATAACCGCCAACGCCGCTCAGCCGAGTGTTGACATCATTGATCACAATGGTACCACCATCCACGTTGGTCAAGTTGGCTTGATTGCCTACAGCGGTGGCAACCTGGATACTATTGCCGCTATTGCCAATGGCGCGCACGGCCCAAGCCTCCGTTAACGTCAGCAACTGATTGGCGGCGGGTGATATTCCGGTCATCGGACTCGGGATGTTCAGATCGGCGGCCCAGCCAACCGGGGCGGCGGCAATTGTGCCTTCATCAATCAAACCACTGGCCGGCCAGCCGATTGCCGTGCGCATGTCGGCGGCGCTCAACGTCACGTTGATCTGGCTGTAATAGGACAAAACCAGCACCGCCGGAATGCTGACGTTGACTTTCCCGGTGCCGGTCACCTGAGCTTCGACCGCTGACGAACTCAGCGCGATAAACAACGCCGCCGACAGGGTCATAGTGATGAATGACCTCAAAAAAAATTTTAACATAATAACTCCTCCTTTAAAAAAATTTAAAAAGTGTGGTGAACCAACGATCACGCTTATCTACGCTACAGGATAATGACTTGTTTCGCTATTGTCAGCCCTACAAAATGTTTACAAATGGATGATGCTTCGGCCTAACATGTTTACTCAAAAGCGGTTATAAATCTACAAAGTTTGCAAAAAAGCCGTCAAATTCTGATCCGCCTCCAGACCCAGCTTTTGGCGGATACGATGGCGTTGAATGTCCACGCTGCGGTCGGCGATATACAAAATACCGGCAATCTCTTTGGAAGACAGGTTGATCTTGAGCAACGCGCAGATTTGCAGTTGGCGCGGCGTCAAGTCGGAAAAACGCTGCGACAGACGACGCAAAAAATCATCGTGCAGTTGGTTGAATTGTTTTTCAAATTCCTGCCAGACATTGGCGGCGTTGGTTTGCTTGCTCAAACGGGCGACAAATGCCTTCAACTCGGTCTTGGTGGTACGATGATTGGCAAACGCTTTCACTTCGACCAGAATGCTTTTCAGCAGCTCGTTTTTTTCGGCCAGGTTCAGGGCAAAGGTACTCAACTCTTTGTTTTTATAAGCCAGCGCCTCTTCATGGGCCCGCCGTAAGCGCTCTTCGGCCTGCTTGCGTTCGGTAATATCCTTGCAGACGGTGATCATGCCGATCAATTGCCCGGCAGCGTCAATCACCCGCGTAGAAACAAGTTCGACCGGGAAGCGGCTGCCGTCCTTGCGCAGATTGACGCTTTCGCGCTGCCAGTTTTCCGCCCGCTGCAACTCGGCGGTCGTCATCTCGCGGTGCTGCCCGGGTGTGCCGAAAATGCAGGCATGTTGACCAATCAGCTCTTCGACCGCGTAGCCGTGCAGCCGCGCATCAGCCGGATTGGTGAAAATAATATGACCGGCGGTGTCGGTGATGGTCACGCCCACGTCGATGGTCTCAATGGCTTTTCGAAGTTTGAGCAGAAAAATTTCGACCGGAACATCCGGCGGAACATCCGACGCATCAAGCAGATGAACGGACATTGGCTCAAACGAATCATCTAAAACGGATACATACGAGTTCATAAATAAATCGAACCTTGACGGAAAGTGTACGCAGTGCGGTATTATGGCAGGGTTATGACCGCCATCGGCAGGACTTTGCAAACTTTGTGCCGTAAGATATGAATCGTTCGGTAAAACGCTAATTTGTTGGCAGGATAAGGGATACGGGAGAGGTCGCTTCGGTGCGTCTGGTGGCCCGAAACTTATTTTCCAAATTTCAAGCGGAAATTTCCGAACTTTCGTTGTTCAATCGAGAGAGCCGGCGGCGCAAACCGGCGGCTTCTCGGCACTCCAGCAGGCTGAAGTAGTGAAACGCCATCGCCACGAGTTTTACGGACCATAGAAAAAACCCCAGCGCATCCAGCATAGCTGCCAGCAATCCCAAAGCGGCCATTAAAACAGAGGAACTATTTCCCTCATGGCCCACGACAATAGCAATAAGAATATAATGCGGCGCTTTCAGGACATAGTTTAATGGCGTAAGCATGAGGAAAGCGAGAATAATCAGTCGAAACGTAATGCTGATATTGTCACGAACCAGAACAATGCAGCGACCAGGCGCTTTGAAAACCCCGATTTTTTCAAACGTGACGACCGCGTAAATAATGGAAAACACGACCGTCAGGTAAATACCCGGCAGAATTACCAGAACATAACCAAAAATCATCAGGGCGTACGTGCATAACATCGCGCCAAAAATGCGCCAACCGTTTTTGCGGTTAAATGCCTTCAACTCGTCTAATTCAAATCCATCCGGCCCACGCTCGATGTAGAGCGAAATATAGCCGTAAACAGTCGTAATCATGCTAATCCAGGCAAAAACGTAGATTAGCGCAATCCCGGCGTAGCCAAAAACGCCTAAAATCGCATAAGCGCCGCCGGTCATTTCCGAAAAAATGGTTAAACCGCCCAATAATCCGGCAACTAAAACATACGGGCCAGGAATATACAGCAACGCCTGCCCAAATTTTTTATAATTTTGCCGGATAAAAATAAAGGTGGCGTTTAACACCTCGGCAACGCTGCGCTGACGCTGAAAATTGATATAATCGGGTGTCTCAGCCATGCTTGACCTCTTCCGAAATCGGCTCATGGAACAAGTTTGTGGAAATCTAACCTTGCGAAGGTTTCAGTGCACAAAACATGCAGATTTCAAATTAAGCCTTCGCAAGGTTTCACCATCTTAGCCCATGAAACCCGAAATCCTTTGATTTGCAACCCGCTGTAGTTGATAAGGATAGAGCACAAAATAAAAAATCATCACTGCCAACGATCCAAAAATGATCAGTAAACTCAGACCCGGCGGCATGTCGGTATGGCGGGTAATATAGCTTTCCAAAAAACCGGCGGTGATAAAAATCGGGATAAGCCCGACCGTGATTTTCAGGCCGCGTTTGGCCCCGCGCATAAAGGATTCCTGCCGCGTATACGTACCCGGAAAAAGAATGCTGTTGCCGACGACAAATCCGGCCCCGCCGGCAATGACAATCGCCAGTAACTCAAATGTGCCGTGAATCATGACCACCAGAATTGATTTCCATAACAAACCTTTTTCAAAAAAAATGAAAAAAAACGCCCCGACCATGACGCCGTTATTAAAGAGAATGTAGGCCGTACCCGCCGAAAAAATAATGCCAAAAGCAAAGGCCATAAACGCCACCCGAATATTGTTAATGGTGATGGCCAGAAACATCGTTGCTTCGGGGCTGGATTTGTAAATGGCCAGCGGATCGCCCTGCTCGATATTGTCCAGCGTCTTGTTCACGTAGCCGTCGCCCAGAATCAGCCGCACAAAGGTGTCGTCATGGGCGGCGGAAACCGCTCCAATCGCAATCGCCGCCACAAAAATGATCAGGGCGTAGAGCAACTGCGGGTGATGGTCTTTAAACAACAGCGGCAACTCGTATTTCCAAAAGGCTTTCAGGCGGCCGCTTTCTTCCTTTTTGTTTTTGTAGATGGCCTGATGCACTTTGGCTGTCAAACCGTTCAGGTAGCCGGCGGTCTTGCTGTTGGGGAAATTGGTGACGGCGTATGCTAAATCATCGGTCAATTGGATAAACAACTCGGCCAGAAGATCGGGATTGGCTTTTTGCGGCTGCGCGATCAGCGTTTCAAACTGCCGCCAGCGATCACTATTTTGTTTAAGAAAGGCAACTTCGGTCATGGGATTCGTCTGTAACTCCGGAATAGGGCTGCGTATCTAACTAAATAAAGAGAATAATATCCCAACTCCACCATTTCATTCAGGAATTGGCGAAGGCATTCGGTATCATGCTCGCTAGCCAGGCGGTTTTGGCCGCCCATTTCAGCAGTTCCCGCCTGGCCGCGTTCAGTTTGCCGATCTTGCCCGCCATCAGCGTGACGACGTTGTCAGTCATGTTGCAGGCGCGGATTTGGGCCATGTTGTTAGCGGGAATCCAGTCGGACGGTGGATGCCCGATAGAAACATTCGGGCATGACAGACTGAAAGAGTGTTAGGTACTTAACTACTGCTTGATGGCATAAGTTCGTGTAAACTTAGACCTAATAGGTTTTCAAAACCTATTAGGTCTGGCCTGCGCGAAAAAGTTCACACGAACTTACGCCGCGTAGCACTACTTCGGTCTCACCGGCTTTAAATTTAGCCAGAGCTTCTCAACAATTAACCGTTGTTCGGCGCAGCGCCATCAGTGTAATATCATCATGCTGCGGCATATTCTGGCTGAAAGCGTTCAGCGTCTCCAACAGTCGGGACAAAAGCGCATCCGGCGCGACCGGCCCGTACTGACACAAAAAAGCCTCCATCCGTTCGAGGCCGAACAGTTCCTGCGTCGGGCTGTGGCATTCGGTCACGCCGTCCGTATAAAGCAGGGCCAGGTCGCCGGGAGCCAGGTCCAGCATCGCTTCGACCACGTACTCGGCGATATCCGGCTCAATGCCCAGCCACATGCCGTGACTAAAACATGTTTCGCACCGACCGGCTGCAGCCCGATAGACCAGCAGCGGTTCATGCCCGGCGCCGATGTAGGAAAAAGTCTGGTCGTGGACATCCCAACAGCACAGCAGCATGGTGATGATGCGGGTCGTGTCCATTTCGGCAATGTCTTTGCACAGATGATGGTTGGCTTTGATAACAATATCCCGCGCCGACAGATTCTGGCCGATCAGCGAATGTAGCAGTGTCCGCAGCTCCACCACCAGCAAGCTGGCCGGAATGCCCTTGCCGGCCACATCGGCAATCACAAAAAAGACGCGTCGCCGATCCGGCGACTCGATGACATCGTAATAGTCGCCGCCCACTTCCCGCGCGGTTTCGATCCGCGCGGCTACGGTCAGGCCGGAGGTTTGCGGGATCCGGCGCGGCAGCAGCGAGATCTGAATCTGGCGGGCCACGGCCAATTCCTTGGCCAGGCGTTCGTTTTCCAAAGCATGTTCGTGCAACTGCGAGTTTTCCAGCGAGATGGCGATCTGGGCCGAGAGCAGATTCAGCACTTCGATGCGGTCTTCGGTAAAGGCCCCGGCGGCCAGATTGTTCTCAAAATAAAGCAGTCCCATAAACTTGTCATGATAAAGGATCGGCGCGCACAAAATGGAGCGCGCCTTGCGTCCCAGCACATACAGATCGTTGACAAACATCCCGCTGCGAGCGGCGTCGGCCAGCACCACCGGCTTTTTGGTGCGGGCGGTATAGTAAACAATTGATGGTGACAACGTGGCGCTTTTTTCTACGGGTTCACGCTGCAAAACAACGGTTTTGTTGCTGACTGCATCCCGTTCGCCGGCGATAAACAATTGGTCCTTGTCGTTCAAAATCAACAGACCGCGCTGGGCCCCGGCGCTTTCCACAATGATCTTCATAAAACGCTGCAGCAGCTTTTCCAGAATGATCTCGCCGGAAATAGCTTGCCCGGCCTTGATGACCGTGCCCAGGTCCAGCAGTGAGCCGGAGTTGCTGGTGGAGACTGCGCTGATGGTTCGGTCGCGCCGGTTTAATTCGGCTCTGGCCTGCAAGACTTGCGGGAAAGCGCTTTCCAACTGCGCCGTCTTGCGATCAGCGCCCCAAAATTTGTATAGATAATAGGCTTGATTCAGGAATAAATCGGCGATGTCTTTTTTGTCGTAATTGCGCCAGAAACGGGCAAAACATTCGCAGGCGATGGCCTCATTCTGGACAAACTCGTTCTGCCGAGCTTCGCGAATGGCCTCTTCATACAAATCAATGGCCGCCCAGCGACGGTCTTCCAGCCAGGCCAGTTCGGCCTCGACCAGCAGATATTTGTGGCGATAATTGGCCGGGCAGCTTTCCGCCCATGTTTTCATCTGCTGTTGATTGACGGCGATTCTTTCCAGATAGACTTGCCGGGCTTCGGCGTCCGCGTCCCGGCTCAAAGCCGTCAGGCAGAGCGATTGGGTAAAGTTGAGCTCGGCCACGCTATGGGTGCCTGTCGCCGCATTTTTCTTCCCTTCGTCGGTATTCAGCAGCGCGTCGGTGTAACTTCCATAAAGATAAAGAACTTGCGCTTTCATGATTTGATAAACCGACAAATCGATCAGGCTGTTGTGGCGCAAAACCTGGGCGATGTAGTCCGCCTCGGACAAGGTTTCCAGGTCAAAGTTAAACGGATCGGCGGTCAAGCCGCGCAAATTGCGGACAATCATTTCTACGCTGATGACCATTTCAATCGCCAATTGATTGCGGGTTTGACGGCTGAAATGGTGCAGCGGCGGCAAATCCTCAGTCAACGCCGGCAACGATTTGCCCTGAAAAAACAGATTGTAGATCAACTGTACCGCGTATGAACCGTGCTGCAATTCGCCGGAGTTCAACCCGGCCTGAATGCTGTAGCGACTGATAGCCTCGCCTTCGCGCAAGGGCCGCACCCAGGGCAAGCCATAATTGGCCACAATGTTGGCCGCTTTGGCAATTTCGGCGTCATTTTTATTTTTTTCCGCCAGCCGCAGCGCCAGCAGCGTAAAGTCGTAGCCGGCCTGAAATTCGCCGTAAACCGCCCCGGACATGATGCCATAACATGAATACTCGTAAATATCTTCGCAATTGCCGTAGCGCAGGCACAGGTTTGTTGCTTTTAACACGATCACGCACCATTGCAACGGATTGGTGATGTAGGCCGACGGCATGGCGATGGTCATCAAATGAACGGCCATCGCTTTTTCCGGGTCGGCCATGCGCGGCTCGTCCAAAAGGCCGGGAATCGAGCGGCCGCCTAAGTTTTGCACCGCCATTTGGCGCTCGGCGGCCATAGCTTCGCCCAGTTGATCGTCAGCCGGTAAGTCCACGCCCAGTTCATGCAGAGCCGATTTTAAAGCGGCGATGGCCTCAAACGGCTTGCCCGCCACTGTTTTTTGGACGATAAACAGATCATAGATGCGGGCGCGTTCCAGTAAGGTCCGGGCCGAAGTCAGCATGGCGCGGATGATCTTTTCCGAAGGCTCAAATTCGCCGTTGAGATAATAGGCTTCGGCCAGCCGCGAATGAAGCTCCAGGGCAAAGGCATAGTCGTTGTCCCACACGTCGTCCGGCGACAACTCCCGTGCCTGACTCAAATAATCCAGAGCCGGTTTAAAGGCAGCCGATTCGCGGGCTTTACGTCCGGAGCGGTAGTTTAATCCGGCCAACTGCCGGCACTCCGCAGGATCGGTCAGCAGCGCCGCGCCCAGGTTCAAGTGGTTGACAATATCGAACAGGCGGGCGTCAGCTCCGCTTTCCGGCGTATGAGCCAATAACTGCCTGCCGATTTTCAGATGCAGTTCCTGTTTTTGATTTTCAGCGATCAGTGAATAGGCCGCCTGCTGCACCCGGTCGTGCAAGAATTTAAAATGCGGATTGATCGTCTCGCCACCGGCCACCGGCGCATGGCTTAACAGGCTTTTGTAGCTTTCGTCCAGCGGGGCGATCAAACCTTCGGCGACCGCCGGCCACAGCTCGCGCATGACCGCCGGCCGGTTTTGGCCGCCAATAGTCGCCAGCGTATCCAGATCAAAGGCGTTGCCGACGCAGGCCGCCCATTTCAGCAATTCCCGCGCGGCTGCGTTCAGTTTGCCGATCTTGCCCGCCATCAGCGTGACGACGTTGTCGGTCATGTTGCAGGCGCGGATTTGGGCTATGTCCCAGCGCCAGGCGCGAGTCGTCTGCTCAAAACTAAGCAGCCCGTCTTCGTATAATGATTTGAGGAATTGAATGACAAAAAAGGCGTTGCCCAGTGTTTTTTCGTAAACCAAATTGGTCAACAAGGCCAGATCGCGCGCAGCCACCGGCGAATGAAGGGTATCGTCAAGCAGTTGTTGGACGTGGGCATCCGTGAGATTGTCGAGGGTAATGGTTTCCATTGCCGCGCCGTCTTTTTGCAGCTCGGTCAACGTCAGGATTAGCGGATGGGCTGCGTTGACTTCGTTGTCACGATAGGCTCCGATAATGAGACAATGCCGGTTAGCGGCATCACCCGCCAGCGCTTTGAGCAGAGACAACGAGGCCGAATCGGCCCATTGCAAATCGTCAATAAACAAGACCAGCGGATGCTCCGGCCGGCACACAGCCTGCACAAACTGTTGAAAAACATGGTTGAACCGGTTTTGACTCTCCGCCGGACCCAACACGGGCGCGGCCGGCTGTGTGCCAAGCAGCAGCTCCAGCGCCGGGATGACTTCGATCATTACAGCGGCATTGACGCTGACCGCGTTCAGAATTTTATTTTTCCAGGCGACCAGTTGAGCGGCGCTTTCGGTCAGCAGGATTTCGACCAACTCACTAAAGGCATGGATAAAGGCCGAATAGGGAATATTGCGCTGAAACTGATCGTATTTACCGGCGATAAAGTAACCGCGCCGGGCGGTGATGGGCTTATGCGTCTCGTAAACCAGCGAGGTCTTGCCCACGCCGGAATAGCCGGCAATCAACAAGAGCTCCAGTTGATCGCGGCTGGCCCGCTCAAAGGCTGTCAGCAGTCGGGCCGCTTCAGCCTCGCGACCATACAGCTTTTCGGGAATTTGAAAGACACCTGAAAAGTCGTCCGCGCCAGGCTTAAAGGGCACAATCTGACCGGTTTGCCCCCAACTTTCGGCGCAGCGCTGCAAGTCGCGCATTAAACCGTAGGCGGATTGGTAGCGATCCTCGGCGTTTTTGGCCAGCAGCTTGTGGACGATTTCGGCCAAAATCGGCGGTACGGCGGCGCAAAGCTCGTCGGCCCGCGGCGGTTTTTGCGCAATATGACAATGCACCAATTCCAGCGGGTCTTGGCTCTCGAACGGCAGCCGGCCGGTCAACAATTCAAATAGCGTAATACCCAGCGAATACAAATCGGTGCGATAGTCCAGGGCGCGATTCATCCGCCCGGTCTGCTCCGGCGAGATGTAGGGCAGTGTGCCGGCCAGCGCCTCGGGCTGACCTAAATGGTGTGTCTTTAAATCAATGCGGCTGGACAGGCCAAAGTCAATCACCTGAACCTGTCGGGTGTGAGGATTGATAAGGATATTGTTACTATTGATATCTTTGTGGATAATGCGCTGCTGATGGAGATCGCCCAGAATCCGGGCCAGTTCAATCGCAACAGGGAAAAATGCCGCTAAAGCCGTGGGCGAATCGCTGATCAGCGTTTTCAGGCTGTCCCCGTCAAAATATTCCATGAACAAAACCGGCCGGTGCTCAACCGTTTCGTAACGCAGAGCCTTGCGCACGCCGGAAATCTGCAGCGCGTGCGTCATGTCGTATTCGTTAGCAAATTGGGTTAGAAAACGGGGATCGGGCTGGGTTTCCCGGACAACTTTGACAATTTCATGCGCGCTATGCCGGTAGATACGGGTATAGCGGCCATCATATAATAAGTTGGTTGGGTTGAGCGTCAACGCGGTCATGGTATTCTCCGGATGTGAGCATCTTTTTTAGCCTGGATTATTCATAGCGCAAGTGCCTAAAGCTTGGTAGAACCAAAAAAAATTTGGCAAAATAGCACGGTGTTCGAGGTCAAAGTCAGGCGTTATTCCACGTAAAGCGGGGCATGGATTTCAAAAACAGCGCCCTGATTTAACTCGCTGTAGCAGGCGATCGTGCCTTTTAGTTTTTGCGTCACCAGATTGTAAACGATATTGAGGCCAAGACCGGTACCGGATTTGCGGTTGGAGGTAAAGAAGGGTTCGTAGATACGTGGCATAATTTCTTTGGGAATGCCGCAGCCGTCATCTTCATAACGCAGATACAGCCGCTCGCCGATCGACTCGACCCGAATTTGAATAGCGCCATTTGTGCGGTCTTTATAGCCATGAACGAGGGAGTTAATGACAAAGTTGGTGATGATCTGGGCGAATACACCCGGAAAATGATCGAGCTGCAGGTCGTCCGGGCAGTCGATTCGGACGGTGACATTTTTCTCGCGCAGACGTGGCCGCAGGGTATTAATCACATCTTCAAGGTATGCTTTTAATCCAAAATTACGTTTTTGATCGCTGGATTTGTCAACCGAAACCTGTTTAAAACTTTGCACTAATTCCCCGGCTCGCTCCAGATTGTTAAATACCAATTTACTGTTGCGATAAACTTCTTGTAAAAAGCTTTCCAAAGTATCCGAGCTCACAGTATCCTTGTTGTAAGCTTCGGCAAATTGCCGGGTTTTATTGATTAAATCGGACGACGCTGTAATGCCAATCCCAACCGGGGTACTAATTTCATGGGCGACACCGGCGACCAAATTGCCTAATAAAGCAAATTTTTCGGCCTCGACCAATTGCTTTTGGGTCTCAATTAAACGCTGATTGGTCTCTTCTAATTGCTCGGTTTTTAGGCGGTTTACTTCTTCCATTTCCTTACGTTCACTGATATCAATCCAATAGGTGACCCACTTGGGCTGACCATCCAGGCCGGTAATCGAAATTGCGCCAACCAGCGCCGTAACGATATGGCCATCCTTACGATCCAAAGTCCATTCGCTTTTAGAAAGCTTATGCTCGGATCGCAAATCGTTATACAAAGCTTCGTATATTGCATGCTGACCTGCCGGGGCAACTGCGGTAAAAGGCCGACCGATCAAGTCATGCTGTTCAGCTTGAAATAAGCGGCAATAAGCCGGATTAACCGCTTCGTACACGCCGTCGGCATCGGTAATGCACAAGCCGATAGGCATTCGCTCAAAAATAGTGCGGAAGCGGTTTTCACTGGCGCGTAAAATTTCTTCGGCTTGCTTGCGCTCCGAGATGTCACGGCAAACGGTAACACTGCCAATGATCTGTCCATTATCATCAAAAATAACATTGGAGATTAACTCGGCCAGAAAAACCTTGCCGTCCTTACGCATGTTAATGCGCTCACGCTTCCAGTTTTGCTCGATTTCTGACTGTCGATCCAGATGGCGGAAGCGATCTTCCGGCATGGCAAAAATATTGGCATGACAGCCCAGCAGCTCTGCCACTGTATAGCCATGCAGTTGCGCATCCGCCGGATTGGTGTAAATAATTTTGCCGGCGGCATCCGTAATCGTCACCCCGACTTCAACGGTTTCGATTGCCTTTTCCAATTTGCGCAACCGCTGTTCTGTTCGTTCCATCGCTTTATTCCTCTAAGGATGCATGAAATAGCAAACTTCTGCTATTTGCAAACTGAAATATGTCACGCTGATGTGTGCTTTCGTGTGAACTTAAACCTGACGGGTTTTGGAAACCCGTCAGGTTTTGATCGTCGAAAAAGTTCACACGAATTTAAGCCGTCAAGCACTAGACGCCATCCGGCATATTTTTGGGCAGCGTAATATGAAACGTACTGCCCTTGCCGACGGCGCTTTCTACCCAAATTTGTCCGTTATGCCGCTCCAGCGCGGCTTTAACGATGGTCAGGCCCATGCCAATTCCGCCGGAGCCAAACTGAATCGTGCCCGAAGAATGCAAGTTCGTATTCTGGACTTCATAAAAGGATGAAAAAATTCGGCGGTGTTCTTCCAATGAAATCCCAATTCCGGTATCCGTAACTATCGCTTCGATATGATCATCCAGATCGGAGACCGTTAGCGTGATTGTCCCTTTATCCGGAGTAAAGCGGATGGCGTTAAGCAGCAAATTCATAAAAATCTGCCAGATGGAATCAATATGGGCGCGAATTTTTATCTCTGTCTGCGGCAGGTTTAACTGAAAATTGAGGAAGCGCTGGCGCACAAAAGGGTCGATTTCCATGGCAATCGCCTTAACCAGGTCTGTCAGGATGAACTTTTCCATGACTAAAGGGCGATCGAGTTGGCTTAAATTGGCCAGGCTGCATATTTTTTCAACAATCGTGGTGAGTCGCTCAACCATTTCAATTGTGACGGGGACAATCGAGCGTAACTGTGGCGGCAGCTTCATTTCCACATAGGCCGTCAGTTCCAGATAGCCTTTTAAGATTGACAGCGGCGTGCGCAGCTCATGGCTGGCCAGCGTGATAAATTTGGATTTCATTTCCTCCATTTTTTTCCACGCGGTTAAATCCAGAAAAGCGGCCAGGCAGCAAGGGGCATTCCCATAACTAATATTGACGATATAGGCGCCAACGTAAAAAAACAAGCCGCCTATTCTTTTTCCTTTGACTTCAAAGTTGGTTAATTGACCGGTTTGTTGAAATTTTGCCTGGGCTCTTTCCCAGTCAATGGCGCTGATGAAGTTGGTAACAGGTTTTTCAAGGAGTTCACCTTCCCGCACACCGACTAATTCATTTGCCGGCTTATTGGCATAGATTACCTTCTGATCCGCAACGGTATAGATTACAATGGGTACCGGCATCGCTTCGGTAATCAGCCGAAATCGTTTTTCGCTTTCGCGCAGGGAGGCGTCCAGTTTTTCAAACAAATCTTCGCTAACAATATCGGCGTGCGAAATATGAGCATCCAGCAAAATTTCCAGATCGGACTTTTCCTGTTCCAATTGGAGAATATGTTGACGAAGGCGCGTATTTTCCTGCTCCAACGCATCGATGGAAGCCATTAGACAATCTCCACTTTTAGCCCTGGTAAAATCCGTTCCAGATTTTTGAACGATCTCGCTTGCCAGCTATAATTACTTGAGCCGCGCACGATAACTTGGCTGGCTTTTAAATCACGCACTTTAATAAAAAATTTGGTGATGGTATTCAAGCCGGCGCTATTTAAAAAAACCAGCTTGCACAAATCCAGTGTAATCAGGCTGTGTTTTTTTATCGCTGCGGCATCCAACAAGTTGAATATGGGCGCATAATCTTCTGTGCCAAACAACCGTAAGAAGCCTTCAAAAGCAACAGTTGCCGTCGCTTCATCGTAAGTAACTTTATAATTCTCATCATTAACTACCATACTTGTTTTTCCTTTATGGTTTTGACTTTGAGGTGAGTTTTACTCCCAACCAAATGACAAATTTGCCGTGTTGTCATTCCAAAAGAGTTTTTTAAAATCCAGCAGTGACGCCATTTTTTAAAAAGGATTCTTACAGAATGACAGCGGTTATAAATGGAAAGTTTGCCGCCTGGAAAGACGTATAATCCGTCTTCTGTAACTCGCTATTTTCGCTCGATTTCGACTTCGACCATCGTTGTCACAAAAAACATATCCGGCTTTTTATCATCTTGCGTAAATTTCCAGGCCAGATTGACATGATAATTGGTCAGCATGATTAAATAGCCCAGGCCGGAGCCGCTGCTTTGACCGGAAGCATTTGCTTCGATTTGCGCAAGATAAAGCTCGTCCGGATTGCCGGTCAATAAAGTTTTGATAACATCCTGAAGTCGGTTTTTTCGCTCCAAATCAATCGGGTTGGCGATATAAAACCGCAGGAGATGCTCCGATAGATACAAGCCAATCCGAATCGGGCGACGGGCATCGCTGACCGAGTATTTGACCGCATTTTCCAGCAATTCGTTAGCGATAAAGCTTACAGCGTCTTTTAATTCTTTGTGCAGGTGCTGGGCTGCTTTATCATCCACGGGGAAAAACGTGCCCCAATAGCTGGCTAAGAAGTCGGCTGACAAGCTATTATTGCGCCAGCGTTCCCGAATCGACAGCTTTTCCGTGCAAAAACTCAAGATAAGATATTCTTCCGTTTCATCATGCTCAATATAGTTTCCAAAAACTTCGACCATAACGCCTCCTTGAATAAAATGGAGTAGCAAACTTCAGTTTGCCCGTAAATTACAGTGATTGCAAACTTCAGTTTGCCCGTAAATTACAGTGATTGCAAACTTCAGTTTGCTATTCCGGTTCAACGCTGCTTTAATACAATTAAAGTTAAATCGTCATAAACTTTTTGCTTCCCAATAAAAGCGCGAACATCTTTGATAATGGAGTTCTTGATTGCATCCGCTTCCAGGTCCCAGTTTTGGGTAATCACCTGACATAATCGCTCAATTCCGTATAGCTCGCGCCGGTCGTTTTCCGCCTCGGTAAAACCGTCGGTGTAAAGTACCACGCCATCGCCGGGATTCAGCGAAATATTTATTTCCGAAATCAAGTGCGCAATGTTTTCATCCAGGCCAATCGGAAACCCCAGATCAATTGTGTCAATGCGCTCGATTTGGCCGCCTTTCCGCACCAGCAGCAGTTCTTCGTGCTGGCCGCTCAGGCGAATATTGCCGGCCCGGTAGTCTAACAAGGCCAGTGTCAGGCTTTTATTCGCCTGCATCCGCTGCACATTACCATAGATGGTGCGGTTTAAAACATCCAGAAAAACCTTGTCATCCGTAATGCCGCTGTTTAGAAGCGTCCGCACGGCGGTCTGCACCATCAGCATGACGACGCCACTTTCCAGGCCATGACCGGTTACATCGCCGATGCCTATTTTTATGACGCCATTATGAGATAACACGTCATAATAATCGCCGCCGACCTCATCAGCCGGCTCCATAAAGCCGGCAATATCCAGCGATTTAATCTGCAGCAGTTCTTCTTGGCGCGGCAAAACCATTTGTTGAATCTGACGCGTAATTTCCAGCTCGGCGCCCATGCGCAAATTTTCCTGCTTGAGCTGCTCGTTAAGCACTTTAATTTCTTCAAAAGCTCCGGCCAATTGATCTGAGGCTTTTTTTAACTGCTCGGTACGTTCCTCAACTTTGGCTTCCAGATTCTCCGTCAGATCTTTGATCGAAATTCGCATTTTGTCAACATCACCAATTAACTGTCCAAACTCATCGCTGCTGCGGGCTATGAGCGGGCTATCCAAATCGCCGGCAGCGATCAGGCGAACATGCGTGGCTAATTTCTCAATCGGATTGGTCATGATGGCGCCAAACCAGTAGGCCACACCCGCACTTGTGAGCATCAAAAGCATCGTCAGCAAGGACGAAATTTTCCATAAATCAAAACGCGCCTGATGCAGCGAGATTGTATTTAGCACAACGTAAATGTAGCCGATTGCTTTACTTTTTGCCGCAGCCGCGGCCTGCTTTTTATCCGGCACAGCGCCCGAACTTTCTTCCGGCTCGACGGGCGATTCAAAAATAAAGCGGATGCTTTCCAGGACATCGCGCGCGTCATCATGGCGAATTGCATTGGCGCCCGTAGCAAGTTGCGGCTCAATAAAATCATTTTTAATCTTCCCGAATTGCGGATAATTTTCTTCATCGCTGGTGGCAATTATGGTTCCGTCAGCATAGGCGACAATGAGCAGTTTAATATCCGGGGTTTGGGCGGCCACTTCATTGATCAACGATTGCAGATTGGAAAAGCTGCTTTCCTGAATGCCCTGGGCAGCGACAACCGAAAAGTTGCTATTGATGAGCTGCGCCCGTTGCTCAATAGATTGGATCAGCAATCCCTCGGAGCGCTTGAGCATGGATAAAAAAAGCGCAAATAACGATAGACTCAAGATGGCGACAATGCCCAAAATAAACTTATATTTGATACTTAAGTTGGTCAAAAAATGTTTTTTCATTTGCTGACTGCCGCGGATAGCGGGACTCCATTATTGCTGAGCGGAATAGAAACGGTAAACGTCGTGCCCTCTTCGGGTTTGCTGTCGACTTTGATAACCCCACTATATAATTGAATCAGTTTTCGCACATAGCTAAGACCCAAACCGGTGCCGGTCGTCGGCTTGGTAGAAAAAAAAGGCTCATAAATCTTCGCCTTGATGCTATCCGGAATACCATTGCCATTGTCATGGATGGTCAGGATCTGGAAGGCATCGTTTTCAGCAAGTTTTAGCTGAACCAGGCGTTCACGCGCATCATTCACCTCGCCAAAAGCTTCCACGGCGTTTTCCAGCAAGTGGGTAAGAATAGACTTAAAGTGGGTCGCCGATCCTTTGACCAGGCCGGTAGTAACGATATCCGTTTTTAAGCCGACGTTAAATTTGTCAAAAAGCGGGCTCAGATCGTTTATAACCTCGATCAGCAGCAGTTTTATATCTACGACATCCCGACCGGCATAGTCGTTATTGAGTTGGGAATATTCAAAAATTTGTGATGTGACTTTCATTGCCCGAGCCGTTGAGTCACGAACCATTCGCAACACCTGATCCATTCGCTCCTCGTTGGCTTCAAGTTGCATAAAGTAGCCGACGGCCTCATCCCGTTCATTTTGGGGAATGCTCGTTTCCAGCAAATTATACAGCTTCTCCAGTGTCTCAGAGTTGGTCTCGCACAAGGTCTTGTTGTCAGTGATTACTGTCTGGACGACAATAGATGCGCCGGTCAGGGCATTGCGCATTTCGTGGGCAAAACCGCCTGCCATAAGCTGCTCAAGGGATTCCTTTTCCAGCTTAACAATTCGGGCATGAGCTTCTTCCAACTGTTGGGTACGTTCTTCAACTTTGGCTTCCAAATTTTCGGTCAAATCTTTGATCGAAACACGCATTTTTTCGACATCCGCTATCAATTGGCCGACTTCGTCAGTGCCTCGGGCATGGATGGCGTTATCCAGATTGCCGGCGGCGATGCTCCGGACTTCCCGGGCCAGAAACTGGATCGGATGGGTCATCTGCGAGCCGAATTTAAAGGCTACGCCTGCGCCGGCCACTAACAAAACCATAGCCAAGCCCGTGGAAAACAGCCACAAATCGGCGCGAGCCTGCTGCAAGCGATCCGTATTTAAAGCAACATAAATAAAGCCGATTGCTTTTCCTTTGCGATTGGCTGTTTCCGATGCCGGCTCGATTTGGCCGCTGTCCGGCGATGAATCTTCATTTAGCGGATCATTTTCGGACTCGCCACCGGATTCGTAGATAAAACGGATGCTTTCCAGAATATTGCGCGAGTCATCCTGATGAATGGCGTCGGCAAAATTTGTAATCTGGCTATTGATGAGCGCATTTTTTATTTTACCAAACTGTGGATAATTTTTCTTATCGCTGGTTGCAATAACGGTTCCGTCCGTATACGACACAACCAGCAAGCTGATGTCTTTACTCTGAGCCGCGACCTCATTAATGAGCATTTGGAGGTTGGAAAAACTGCTTTCCTGAATGCCCTGGGCCGCGACAACCGAAAAATTGCTATTGATAAGCTGCGCCCGCTGCTCAATGGACTGAATCAACAATCCTTCCGAGCGAGTGAGCATAGACAAAAAAAGCGTCAATAATGACAGACTTAAAATGGCGACAATGCCCAAAATAAATTTATACTTGATGCTCAGATTAAGTAACAGCCATTTTCTCATGCCATGCCCTTAAGCTTAAGATGATTACAATCGGAAGAACTCAAGCGCTTTGAACACGTTTGTGGAAACGCGGGGAAGGCGGAAAAACGGAGCGCCAAATTTCCAAAATCGCTTCAAAATTTCCGCGAATGTAAGGGATATACTCGTTAACGCAAGATTATGCGTTGGCGCTTTTCAGCCATACCCATAATCTTGCGTTAAAATTCGTCGTTGTGTGTCTGTTGCTTTTTCGGGTCTAATGCTTGCAAAGTTTACATTGCAAGCATTTGCTTTGCGCACGGGTTAAGATATACGAATGGGCGTTGCGCGGCATATAAAAAAGTAAGTTCTTATATAAAAAGATGGTAACCAAGTACATTGCAATTCAAGTTTTTCTATGGTATAATGTTTCTCCGGAAGTATAGAAGTCACATCATTTTAATTTGACTTTCGGAGGAAATTCGAATGAAGACCCAACATATCGTATTAAGCGCTGAAGACCGTCAGTCGTTAACTGCATTAGTTGATAGAGGTAAAAAAATCAGCTCGCGTTATCAAGCGGGCAATGGCCCTTTTAGCGTTGGATAGGGGACAAATCAGACCTTCACCCAAAATATGGGCTTGATAATTCGGCACCCATTCCGATTGACTGCTGTGCTAGGTCAGCGGAAAAACTTGATGCGTCCAAAAATTGCGCTCTCCGCCACGATTATAGTCCGCAATAATGGCAGTGGAGTGCCCTAAAATACGGTTAATGTTACGGAAGCCGTTGGCAAATTGGATATTACTAACTCGACGTGAGTCAAAGCCGTTGCGCAAAATGTCAAAGCTGCCGTTGAGCATGGCAGTTGCCGGCGTGAATTGCCCCATGCTGCCATAGTTTAGTTGCGGCTTGTAGAGATAAAACGCTCTTAGCTGAGCAAAAACTTTGTCAGGCAGAATTAACGCCCATCCAACACCCAGAAAAAGCAGACATCGGATTAGCTGCCAAAAATGCTTCGCTATGGCGCATCTTCTAATGCAGCAGAATCAACCGCTTCTCCACCGCATTCCCGTTGGCCTCCAGCCGATAAAGATAGACCCCGGAACCGGCCGGTTGACCGGCCTCATTTTTGCCGTCCCACAGGTTTGTCGTTAAACCAGCCGGCATGTGTTCATCCGCCAGCGTTTTGACCAATTGCCCGGCCAGGTTGTAGATGCGCAGTTTGACCGCCGCGGGCGCGGGCAATTCGTAGCGGATCGCCGTTGTTTCGCGGAAGGGATTTGGGTAATTGCCGAGCAAGCGCGCTTTGGCCGCGGGAATAATCGCCGGGTGATCGTCCTCGGGCGTCTCGATGCCAAGAGCGCCGTCGCCGACGACGTAGGCCGAGTTCAACCGCCATTCGGCGCTGTTGCCGCTCGCATCCACCATCCGAATCTTCAAATCAATCCGGGTCGAATCTTTGACGGTGGTTGGGGACAGATCGGCCTGATACAACCTTCCGATGAACGAGTCTTCCTGCGCGGCTTGCACAGGAACTTCCTGCCAGACGGATGCCCCGGATGCTTTAAACCAGACGCGGGTCGAGTCCGTCCGAACGGATTGATAATGCTGGTCCAGACCGGAAAGATCTTCGTATGTATAGAAAAAATCAGCTGTCGCCAACACGAGTGTTCCTTTTTTACCGGCAGTCAAATGGCTGGCCGGCTGATTTTCAGCATCTCGCAGTTTCAGCGCGGTCAGAACCGGCGGATTGGCGTCCGTGCGCTGAAGATCAAAATTGGCGGTGTAGTTAGCGGCGCCGCGCTGACCAGCCACCCAATGATTGGCGTAGTTCAATTCAAAACGGTAGGGGGCGGCTGGCAGGTTGTGCGCCTCAAAATCGTAGAGTGTGTCGGTTTCGACCAGCGCGTTATGCCGATCAAAAAGGCGATATTCGGCATTGAGCAGATCCAGCCGCCATTCTTTCTGCGGGCCGTACGAGCCGAAGCCCCAGATGTCAAAATTGGGCGCGTTGGGCAGATTGTTCAAAAAATAACCTTCGCCATGAATCGGCTCCAGGCCGAAAACAATTTCGCCGCCGTCAGCATACAAATCTACGTCCGGGGTCGGAAAATCAAAGCAGCCGATTTTGTCACCGGCCACGGTGTAAAGCGGGGTGAACAGCCACGTCTGATTGTAATCACGTGCTTCCTGCGCCAATTCGGCCAGACCCCAGGCTGTAAAGCCAAAGCCGGAATGCGCATCGGCGGTCGCATAAACCGTGGCTGCTGCCGGCGGACTTTGGACAAGCATCCGATCTCGGCTGTCATAAAGGCCAATCGCAAAAAATTGGCCGGGCGCAAACTCAAATTTAAGCGTGTTGGCAAAGGCTAAGAATTTATTTGCCTCGGTCGGCGGATAATGAATGACGGTGGTCAACTTGCGATAGGCCGCCGGCGAATTAGTCAGGGTGTGATCACCGTGCACACCTTGCAGCGCGTCATATTGCAGCGATTCAATGGTTTTGGCGACGGTATTGGTGACGAACTCGCCGGTCAACAGCTTGATCCGGTCCGAAAAAGGCGACGTCAGCAGCGAATAAGCTCCGCTGATGTTGGAAGTGATCGACGCGCCGGCCAGCAAACGATATCCTGGCGGGTAAACCCAGATATAGTCGATGTCGCGGCGGCTTTCGCTAAACGGCAGACCGGCGTTATCAACACCTTTTAGTTCGATTTTGTGCACGGCTTCCTGTGCGCTTACGGCAAGATTGGCGTAACCTTCGATATCCACATTTTCGCGAAAAACAAATTTTGACGCGATACCCGGTTCAAAGCTGTGAAAGTCCGCCGCCAAAATGTAGCGCCCTTTCGGAACCACTACGTCGGCGGTGTACATGTCAATCCAATCGCCATCGGAAGCATAGGCGTTCTCGCTAAACAGTGAGAAATCGGCGTAAGGTTCATCAAATGTCAGGGTGACTTTAGACGCTTTGACAAAAGCCCAGGGAATGCTCAGGATGTTCTGTGTGCCGGTCAAATGAAGACGGCCCTCGTAGGTCATGGGAAATTCTGTCGGATAAGACACCAGGGCATTGGTGACGGCGAGGGAGATAATCAGTTGTTGCGCAGCGCCCGCTGCCAGGGTAAAATGAGCGGGCGAGACGGTGAGGGCAATACCCGGCTGCAAACCGTCCGCCGTCATCGAAAAAGTTTGGGTTACGGCGGCATGATTAAAGACGCGGAGTGTATCCGTAACTGACCAAATGGCCTGATCCGCCGCATCCAGACCAAAACTCAGTAAGGCCGGTTGGACTGAAACTTCGGCGCGGGCGGCGGCTAAGGCGTCGATCCGCCCGGCGCCCTGCGTCATGACATCATGGCCCAAATCCAATGCCGTCGTCACGATGGCGGACTTAATATCAGCGGGGCTCCACTCCGGGTGGATGGCTTTGAGCAAGGCCGCCACGCCGGTCACATGCGGTGCGGCCATGGAAGTGCCACTATGACGGGCATAAGTATGCGCCGGCGCCAGTGAATTGATATTCACGCCGGGGGCGATAATTTCGGGCTTGATCGCATAGGTCATGAGCGCGGGGCCCTTGGAGCTGAACCAGGCCATTTTATCATGCTTATCGGAGGCTCCAACCGTAATTGCTGTGCGGGCCGTGCCCGGGCTGCCGATCGTCAAATAGTCGCCGTCATTACCGGCGGCGATGCAAGCGGTAACGCCCAAAGTATTAATATGATCAATGGCCTGCGACATTGGATCGTCCGGATTGCCGTATCCGCCCAGGCTGATGCTCAGAATATCCACATGATCCGATGGGTCGCCGTTGTTGTTGGGGTCACCCGCCCGCTCGATGCCGCTGATAATGTCATCTTCCCAGCCATAACCATCCTGATCCAGCACTTTAAACGCCATCAGGCGCACGTCGGGAGCCACCCCGCGTAACGAATCGTCATCCGCCGCGACAATGCCGGCCACATGGGTGCCGTGTCCATGATCGTCAAACGGATCGGCGTCGTTATTGGCAAAGTCATAACCACCCATCACTTTATGATCCGGGCCAAAGCCGCCGCCGAGCGCCGGATGGGTATAATCCACGCCGGTATCCAAAATACCGACGATCACGCCCTGCCCGGTTGTGCCGTAATTCTGCCAGACTTGATCGGCCTTGATCAGCGGCACACTCTCATCCAAATATGCCTGCACCCGCTCGTTTCGATGCACTTTTTTGACATAAGGCAAATGCGTAATGCTGCCTAAGGCAGAACGAGGAATGGTTATCACCACGCCGAAAAAGAGTTTGTAAAATTGTCGCTTGACGGTTATCGAAATAGCAGCGTTGGCTCGCGCCGCCTGCTTTTGCTCAATTTGTCGCAGGTCATTGCCAAACGTGTCAAAACGCCGTTGATAATCGGCAGCGGTCAGCGTCTCCCGCGCCGGCGCGCCGGCCTGAACCCACAACGGCGCTTCTTTAAACTCGACAATCAGCTCTAACACTTCTGCCGGATCGGTCGGTCGGTCAATGATTTCGCCTTCCCGCGTGATGAGCACATTCGTATTTTTGCCGGTCGTTTGCGACACGACCGGTTTTTGCCCATGACTTGACCCCTGGACTCGAATAGCGTCTGCATCGGAATTTCGCAGCACAAGTTGCAGCAGAATAAAGATGGTCAAACAGATGTTTTTAAGGCTCATAATGCGATCCTTGTATGAAGGTGTCATGTTGGTATCCGTTCAAAAAATAAAGGTAACCTTGCGAAGGTTTACGCCGCAAGTCGTTGACTATCTTGAAAATATTGACTTCCACGCCAAGTATAACCTTCGCAAGGTTTGCTTTACCCGGACTTATTAGACATCTTTCCAAAATAAATCCAATCACTACGCAGCTTTTAGCCCCATCGGGGCGGTCCGTTTGTAGAAAAGCGAGCCCAGCAGAACCCGCGAATAGCCCCATCGGGGCGGCCCGTTTAACCGCGACGACACCGGTCATATTTCACGGGTCGCCCCGATGGGGCTTATCACAGCTATGTTTTTGCGTATTTTTCTACAAACGGCTTGCCCCTACGGGGCAAAAAAAGCATAGATAACTTTCAAATTTAATTGGAAAGATGTCTATTGAACGGATACTCTTGCTGAACGGAGCTAATCTGGCAGTCTATCCATCGCAAAGGCCCTCACCAATGCCATATCATTAAGACCGCTCAGTTGGGCCATGAAACCGGCAATCCGATTTGCATAACGAACAGACGCGGGGACATTGCCATTTTTCAGATAAGCATAGCAAAAAGCTGCGCCAAAAGCGTCGCCACAACCGGTTGGATCAACTGCTTTTTCGGGCATATAGGCCGGCTCATTTGCGATTTCGACTCGATCAGCGGCGTGGTGCGCGTAGCGGACTCCATTTTTGCCGCATGTCATTAATACTGCGCGGAGACCGTCATTAATCCAGGCTCGCAGCAGGTTCTCGTCTTGTTCCGGCCGGTCTTGCAGGGCGGCCTCAGCTTCATTCATTTGCAGAAAAGTGGTGTGCCGAAACCATTCCCGGCTGTTGGGAATGGGTCGCGGGAAACGCACACCGTCCGCTTTTCGGCCCAGAACCATGCTGTGCAGATCCGTGTAAACCGGCACAGCAGCCTGATGACATAATTGGTGATAAGCGGCCATTTCCATGTCTGTGCCGGAAATAAAATTGACCAGAATCAAGTCGCACGCCAAAGCAATTTTTGCCTGGGCAAATGTCAAGTGCGGCTGCATGGCGTGTTGGACCTCCACCCGCTCGGCCTCCGAAGTATAGCGCAAAGTCACCCGATTGGTCTGCGCACTAACCGGGTAAAGACCTGCCGGGTCAATGTTCGGCCAGACCGAAAAGTCCCGAATGGCCTGCTCGTGCAAATCTTTTCCCATGTTGACGATAGGCAGAACGGTCAGCTCCGGGGCGATGGCCGCCAATGTCAAAAAAGCATAAGCCAGACCGCCCCAACTTTGAACAACCGGTCCGCTGAGCGGTTGAATTTCATCATAGACCAATGTGCCGATAAGAGCAATTTTCATATTCTAAACCTAACCCGGACAAACCGGAACCAAAAAAGACTTTTCAACGCAGAGGCGCAGAGAACGCTAAGAAAAAAGCAAAAAAAAACAATTGTTGTAATCTTGACGAGCAGCGCAAAAAAACGTATCCTGATCGAAACAACTCCGCGCCCTCTGCGCCTCTGCGTTAAAGCAAAAGTTGAAAAGTTCAGCAAAAATTCTGCGCTTATAACATATTTCATGTTAAGAGGTTATAAAGAAGATCAAAAATATTTTTGCCATGAAAACAACGATTTTACCCTTAAGATACTAATAATCCAGACAAGCCGAAACTAAAAATATTGTAGGGCGAAATGCCGATTTCGCCGCGCTTTTTTGTCAGCAGGTCTGTGCGAATTAGGCAATTCGGGCTACCAAATAACCAGCAGCTTAATCCCGATAATAGAACTGCGCCGCGCAATCTTTAATTTCCCGGCCCAGCGCCACCCGATCCGCCTGTTGAAAGCGTTCATAAAAGTCAGGATGCACATAAAAGCGAATTTTGCGCACCCATTTTTCAAAGTTCAGCCGGATATTTTCCCACACGTTGGATTGATCGCCCAGGTGAATTTCCCGACCGGATGGACTTAAAATCAGCTGAATGCTTTTGATGGATTGACCCGGCGGAATATCCAGCAACAAATCTTCATCTTTTAAACCGGCAAAATCGCGCAGTCCGGCCAGGTGTTCGCGCAGCAGCGTCCGGAAACGTTCCAGATTGTGCTGCCCGCCTTTCTCCACTTGAATCAAATGCTCGAACAAGTCGCGGTCTTCGTCGGACGAGCGGACCACTAAAGCGCGTTTGTAGATGTGCCGCCGGCGCAGGCAGCCGACCAGGCTTCCGGCCTTGCCGCCACTTTGCTCCAGCAGTTCAATCACTCCGTCATCGGAGGCCGTGAGCAGCAGTTGATCCAAGGGTGTCAGCTCGCCGGCAGTTTTGCCGGCCTCGCCTTGCTCGGCAAAGTAGAAGCGGAACGCGCCTTTAATCATGGCGTGCAACGCGCGAATAGCGTGATGCCAATAAACTTCGCTGTACATGGCATAGCGGCAGATCATGAACATTTCCGCGCTGATGCGGCCTTTTTCGCTCAGGGCAATGGAATCACCGCCGTTGTTGATGGTCAGGGCCTGCAAAAAGCGGTCGCGATCAATGGAGCGGCCGTATTGCACGCCGGTATGAATGGAGTCGCGGGTTAAATAATCCAGCTTGTCGGCGTCAATCGGGCTGCTGATAATAGATTGGAAGATGCGAACTTTGTTGGCGTCCATCGGGGTGCGGTCGGGCTTGCCGAGGATGCGCACAATATTTTCCGGTTCGACCGGCCAGTCTTCGGCGATCATTTCAGAGAGTGATTTTTCACACGGGATGATGTGTTTTAGCGCCTCGGTCATGTCCGCGCTTAAAAACCAATAAGTACGGCGAATATGGCTAAAGCGCTGATGATCCACATCTTCCATGGCGTGGGCAAAAGGATAATGACCAATATCGTGCAGCAATCCGGCCAGCATCGCCGTCAAAATGTCGCCTTCGGTCATCATCAGACGAAAAGTGGCATTATCCGGATTGGCCAGCAATGCGCTGATATAAGCTGTGACATTGTGGTAGACGCCCAGTGAGTGCTCGAAGCGGGTGTGTTGCGCGCCGGGATAGACCAGATAGGCCAGACCCAATTGCTTGACTCTTTGCAGACGTTGAAACCAGGGATGACCCAATAAGCGGCGCAGACGCGGAGTTAAGCTGACACCGACCATTTCCGGGATGCGCAATGTGCTGGCCGGGAACGGGTTGAGCTCCGGCACCTGCAGCGTCAGGTGATGCGATAGATTCAGGCGATCCAGATAAGCGGCCAGGTCGGGCGTTTTCTCGTTGTCGGAGCGATGGCCGGCCTGTTCGATTTCCATCGCGATTTTAGTTAAATAGACTTGATCGGCCGGCGAAAGATTTGGCGCGGATTTCAGCAGCGCGCATAAAGTCCGCGCCAGGCCGCAGAGGTCTGTCGTAATTGCAGTACTTCGCGATACAAAGTGAAATTCCGACGTGCGCTCAGTCGCGCCATCCGGTTTGCAAAAACCGGCTATACCTGCAGTTGTTTCCGGGGCTAAGGGCGCGCCAACGGTCAACAAGCGCAGTTGTCCGGTCGGCAGCATCGTGATATACTCCGGCTGCAAGTCAATACCGGCCCACCCGGCGTCATGTAAAAACTGCATCAGCGTAATCAGCTCACGGAACCAGAGGGTCATTTGCTCGCTGGTGATTTGGTGCGTGGTCATGTAATGGCGCAGCGGCTCGGCCCGGCCCGGATGACGCAAAATCAGGTAGCAAATGCCCACGCCATCCGCTTCAATTGTGCCAGTGTCAAAGACTTCCGGCAATTGCGGGTGGTCAATCTGCATTTGGGCGGCCAAACACGCCGGCAAGTTTGATTCCGTTGAATTCAACCAATGAATCATCACTGCGCGCTTTGATGAAATATGGACAGCTGCCACAGTCTGAAAGACACCCAATCGGTTCACGACGGGCGCGGTGTCGAATTGATAGCGTTCACTGAGATGACGAATGAGGAGAGCAGGCATAAACTTCCTATTTTTTAACGCAAGAGACGCAATTATAAACACTTTTTTAACGCAAAAGACGCAAGAGGCGCTAAAGTCGCAAACGTTTTTAAAAGTCATTCCTTCAACAAGTTTTTGACATTCTCAGCAGTATTATTCACCTGAAAAATTCATAAACGCAAGAGTCGCAAAGATGCAAGTGCCGCAATCGCTTGATTTACATCAGGATACCGAAGCGTTGTACCACAGCATGCCGTAACGATTTATTTTTTGACAAAATCTTCTATCTTGCGTCCTTAGCGCGTCTTGCGTCGTTTGCGTTAAGTTTTATGAATAATTCAGGTTCAATAGTAGTTGCGTTCTTTACGTCTCTTGCGGTTAGCTTTTTTTAGCATTCCTGCACTTCATAAGCCGTTGACAACACGGTGAATGCCCTCTTTGACCAGCTTTTCACCAAAGTTAATCACCAAACCGAGTTTTAGTTTTGTTAGCCGCAGATACGTCAGAAGTTGAACTTCATAGATGTCGTTATACTGTGTGGTGGCTTTGCATTCGACGATGACTTTGCCTTCAACAAGGAGATCGATACGCAACGGCGTGCCAAGTGTCTGGCCTTTGTACGGAACGGGCAACGAGACCTGACGCTGTACATTCAGGCTACGTTGTTGCAATTCCCAAGCCAGCGCTTCCTCATAGATGCTTTCCAGCAGACCCGGCCCACCCAATGTGCGATGCGTTTCGATCGCGCATTCATAAATCGCCCGACTGATGTCATTCTCTGTCATAATCTTCTCTTTTTCTAACCTGAATAAACGCAAGAGGCGTTTGCGAATAGTTAAGTTGGCGATTCATTATTCGAGTGCGTAATGTTTCGTTTTTCGGATATAAATTTTTATTTTGCGTCTTTAGCGTCACTTGCGTCTTTAGC
>CAYOLL010000068.1:0-30472 GCA_964404765.1 uncultured Gemmatimonadota bacterium
ACGGGAATCAGATTTGTATAATTAAGCTGTTTAAGAGAATTGCCCAAGACATTGGCGGCGCTATTAAGCGCTTCCATATCCCCGACAACCTGAACCATATCGCCAAATTGTAATTTTAAGTTGGTTGACGCGCCCATTTCAATGTCAGCCCGGCTGACGCGGGTAATTGTAACGTCATGCTGCACCGGCAGGTTCAGTTCACCCAGGGTTTTGCCGACAATCGCCTTATTGGTGACAACGTATTTGCGGCTGACAACTCGTCCCGGCGCTTTGGTCAAATCGACTTGGGCCTGACGACCGACAATGAGCCGGAAACTCTCCAGATTTTGCGCCGGACCAACGGCTAAAATTATATCACCGCAGTGGATAGATGTATCTAATGTGGCGCTTTGCGCTTCAATCTGACCGGTTTTACGGATGCGTGACACGACAACGCCAAGTTCCTGCCGACCAGGAATTTGGCTTAATGTCAGGTCATTAAGATTCTCATTTTCGACCAGAATATTCAGACGTTCCAGACTGACATGGCCGGCTTTTTGCACACGCTCAAATGCTTCCACTTCGCGGGCAGTGTCAATCCGAAAAAGCATACGCAGCAGCAGCATCGTTAAAATGACACCCGCAATGCCAAATGGATAGGCCACTGCATAGCCTAATGCGGGCAGGGACGTTTTATCTGCGGCGATACTTTTGAGCGCTTCCTGGGCTGAGCCTAAAGCCGGGGTGTTGGTTGTGCCGCCGGCAAAAAGTCCAACTGCCACGGCCATATCAATCCCCAGACCAAGGCTGAGCGCTACCGTAATCAAAGCCCCTAACAAAACAATGCTCAAAGCCAGAAGATTGAGCGGCAAACCCTGCTGGCGTAAAGAGGTGACAAAACCGGGCCCAACCTGCATGCCAATTGTATAGACAAACAATATCAGTCCAAAATCACGCACAAAAACCAGCATATCCCCTGGAATTGTCCAATGGATATGGCCAAACAGAATGCCGGCAAATAATACGCCGGTTACCCCCAGCCCAACACCCCGCACTTTTACACTGCCCAGGCTAAGGCCCAAAGCAATTACCAGCGTCAGTGTGATGGCTGCATGTGCGCTTGGCATGGCTCGCGGTAATTCCCACAACCATTCCATAAGACGACCCGCCTTAGCGATTTTTCGTGTTTATCGACGTTCCTAAGGATCTTAAATGATACGTCGCATTCTTGAGTACGTTCTTGTAAGACCCTTAGGGTTTTTCCGCCGTGTGCAATTCTTTTTTGGTAATGGTATGACATTGTCAGTTCGTGTTGGTATTTAAACTGTGCTTTAGGGTGTCATTGTCGGCTGTTATAGATGGCTTTGGCGTTGGTATTTGCGCCACCGGCTTGGGTAACTGGGGAGGAATCCCCTGTTTTTCTATGTAAGTTTTTAAAATTTTACCGGCAATTGGCGCAGCAATTGAACCGCCGTGACCGCTATTTTCAACAATGATTGCCACAACAATTCTGGGATTATAACGTGGCGCATAGCCTACAAACCAGGCATGATCTTCACCATGCGGATTTTGGGCTGTGCCTGTTTTTCCACAGACATCATAGCCGGGTACCCGCGCTTGTCCGCCTGTACCGAACGCAGAATTTACGACTTCAAAACAGGCCTGATCTAACACTTGCAAGTTTTTCTTGGAAACAGATAAGAAGCCCGGCTCAAGTTTCGTCTGCGAAATTAATTCGCCGGTGGGCGAAACAATTCGGTCAACAAAGTAAGGCGTATGCAATACGCCGCCATTACCAATAGCCCCAAAAAAACGGGCTAATTGGATTGGGGTGGTTAAAACTTCGCCCTGACCAATTGCGAGATTGGCCAATAAACCTTTGGGATAGGTTCGACCATTTCCAAGTTCTTTTTTAGCCCAATCTTCCGAGGGAAAGAAGCCGCCGGCTTCGTGAGGCAAATCAACACCGGATGGCTTGCCAAAACCAGCTTGCTTGGCATAGTCATGAAAAGTTTGCAGCGGCAGGCGCAATCCCAACTGATAAAAATAGACATCACAGGATTGCGTCACGGCGCCAACCATTGCCAGTCCGCCGTGACCGGTTTGCTTCCAGCAGTTGAAATAACGGTTGCCGACCTGATAGCCGCCGCCACAGGCTGATGGCATATAATTGTCGGGGCTTGTGTAGTTCTGCTCCAGACCAACCAGAGCGGTCAAAAGTTTAAAAGTGGAGCCAGGCGGATAAGTCCCCTGCTCTGCCCGATTAAAAAGCGGCTTCAGCGGGTCTTCATTGAGTATTTTCCAATCCTTGCGGGAAATACCCGATGTAAATAAATTGGCATCAAAAGAGGGCACACTGGCAAAAGCCAGGACGCCGCCCGTCTGCGGATCCAGCGCGACACCGGCACCGGATCTCCACTGAGACAATAAACGCATGAGCGTGTCTTGTACTGCGACATCTATTGTCAGATATAAATCGTTGCCAGCTGTTGGCGCTACGGGTGGTTTTTCCGTCAACTGATTTAACTCGCGTCCCCAAACGTCTACTTCCATATACTCATAGCCATTTTTGCCGCGCAAAAAAGCTTCATACTGCTTTTCCAAACCCATTTTGCCGATTTGATCTCCGCTTTTGTACCCATCCTGTTTGAGCCGGTCATATTCCGTTGGCGAAACTTCACCCATATAGCCCAGAAAATGTGAGCCTAAATACTTGTTGGGATACCAACGGATAGGCTCGACAATAGTTTTAACTCCAGGTAAGTCGTAGCTGTGCTCCTCAATGAGCGAGACTAATTCGATCGAGGCATCACGCACCAATGGGTAGGGTTCAAAAGGCGTTTTTTTGGCTTTTGTCAGGATTTCATCCAGCTCCGTGCGCTCAATGCCCATTAAGCGATTCAGTAATTCGATTTCCTGCTCGCGCTGTCGCATGTCGGCATAGGTCACAGAAACTGTAAAGGACGGGGCATTGTCGGCTAAAATCTGTTTGCTGTGGTCATAAACCATACCGCGCAAAGGCAATACGCGAATGATCCGCACGCGATTGCCGTCGGCTAAGGTCATATATCGCTCACCTTCCAAAATCTGAATCTGGAAGGCGCGCATTGCCAGCAAACCGAATAACAGAAATATGAGTATTTTAAGAATTGTGCCTTTTTCAGCACGAATTCGTTTTTCTAAACGAACGTCCATCGGAGTGTCTATACTTTTTAAGAATTATCGCCCGAACAATTCAGGCATCCGCAGATTTTGGCGTCACGCTTTCCCAAACATTTGTTTTGTGCGCGAGAAGCTTTACCGCGAAGATCGCCAAGTCCGGCGGTTAATCGGACAGTAGTTTTTCCACACCGTGGGCAATCAAATGGATGCTGCCGGCCAGCATGACTGTATAAGCCGCCGTCAGTAGGGAGACGCGGAAAAAATTCTGTACAATTGACGCGGGATCGGTAAACAAGAAAAAAATGAGGTCATGACTAAGAACTGCGACAAAAACAGATACAAGCCGCATGGCAATATCGTTGTGATAAATTGCCTCACGGCTACGGCCCATGGCAAATCCCACCACTGTTTTAGCCAGGGAATCCGCGCCTAAACTGGCCGGAGAGTACACGCCCTGAAACAAACCTATTAAAAAACCAAGAATTGAGCCATGAATCGGGCCATCTACATAGGCGCGATGGCATAGATAAATTAATAATAAATCGGGCTTGATGCCCCAAATTACAAATGCCGTCCCAAACCGTGTTTGCACAAAGAGCAAAACGAGGACAATCAGAAATTCACCGACATACTTCATATTGTATCAGTCTTTAATTATTCAAAATCGTATTTTTGCGTTGTGCGGCATGAAAAGAAATTACAAAATTGCGCACAAACATTTGCATGGTGCGCAAGAATCTTTATCGCAAAGCTCACCAAATTTATCGCAAAGGTACGTTAAGTTTTTTTTCTTTGCGTGACTCCGCGTAAGGCTCTGCGAACGTTGCGGTTAAAGTTTTGGGCAATGTTGAGTTCACTCTATTAACCACGAAGCACACAAAACACACGAAAATTGAAAATTATAACTCTTATATTTTCAACATGTTACCTTTTCGTGTTTTTCGAGTATTTCGTGGTTAATTAGCTTTTTTGAATGGACTCAATGTTAAAAGAAAAAAGAAAGTAGACTATATGGCGTTATGCCAATAAAGTCAACAGAAAAAACAAAAGCCACGGATACCTTTCGATATCCGCGGCTTTGCTGACTAAACACAGAGCAGCTATTTTACAGCTTTTGCGCAATCGCCTGGCCCATTTCCAGCGTCGTGCTTTTGCCGCCCATATCGTAGGTGCGGACTTTGCCTTCGGCAATTACAGCGGCTACGGCGTTTTCTACACGCTCGGCGGCGTCCTTTTCGCCCAGCCAGTCCAGCATCATTTTGGCCGTCAGGATCATAGCGATGGGGTTGACTTTGTATAACCCGGCGTATTTTGGGGCTGAACCGTGCGACGGCTCGAACACGCCATAATTGTCACCGATATTGCCGCTGCTGGCAAAACCCAACCCGCCGATGAGCTGAGCGCCCAGGTCGGAAATGATGTCGCCAAACATGTTCGAGGCCACCATGACGCCGTAGGTGTGCGGATTCTTGACCAGCCACATGCACATGGCGTCAATATTGGTTTCCCACAGCTCAATGCCCGGATAGTTTTTGGCCACCTTGCGGGCTTCACGGATAAACAAACCGCTCGTCTCGCGGATGACGTTGGGCTTTTCCACGACCGTCACCGATTTGTAACCGAACTTTTTGGCGTACTCAAACGCCTCGGTGACGATATTGCGCGAGGCTGTTTTGGTGTTGATACGCAGCGAGATCGCCAACTCGTCCGCCGGCATTTCGGCAAAACGCTTAAACTTGGGGTGTTTTTTCAGCACCGCGTTCAAATCTTCCGGGATGGGGTGATATTCCACACCGACGTACATATCCTCCGTATTTTCGCGGAAGATGACCAGATCAATGTTTTCTTTGAAATTGAGCGGGTTGCCCGGATAAGCTTTGCACGGGCGCAGATTGGTGCGCAGGTTGAATTCCTGGCGCAATTGCACGATTGGGCTGTTGTAGACTAAGCCCTTGCCTTTGAGTTCCGGCACGAGTTCTGCCTCGGCCTCTTCCTTGGGCAGCGAGGTGATGGCCCCGAACAAGCAGACATCCGTCTCGCGCAACAATTTTTTAGTGCGATCGGGCAGAGCGTTGCCTTCCCTTTTCCAGAATTCCCAGCCGATATCGCCATAAGTGTATTCCGCATCAAATTTAAGCGCGTTGAGCACGATCATACACGCTTCCATCACATCATTCCCGACGCCGTCGCCGGGGAGAACCGAAACTTTGTACTTTGCCATGAGAGAGTCCTTTCGTTAATAAAAAGATTTACAAGTAAATAGTAAAAATACTTCTTGCAATGATGAAGCCTTGTATTTCGGAAACACAGTTGTATCCCAATGTAACAGTTATATATGACTTTTAGCAGATTTGAGTTGGCGTAAAAGAGCCGTACCTTCTACATGTTCTTGATGAAGGTTTAACTGCTCTGCAATCATTACCGCTTCTGTTATGTAATTAATTGCAACTTCGGTATTGCTACGCTGATATTCAAGGGAACCCAAACGAATTAATAATGTTGCCATGTACCCAGCTCCACCTGAATTTCTGAAGAATTGGATACATTGCGTATATAGACGTTCTGCGGACTCAATATTTCCAATATTCTGCTCGACAAATCCTAAGTTGCTTATAAGTCCCCACGCCCGTTCAGGATTATAGATTTGATTTGCTTTATCATGACGGAATATCACACTTGACTGCAAAAAATAGTCTTTTGCTGACTCCCAATCATGCATGTCTCTTGAAATTTTACCTAACTCATACAGAATATCTGCTCTCACATAATTTTGCTCGTCTTCAGGTAATTCTGGTACAAATTTGAAAGCCTCGGTGCAAAGATTTGTGGCTTTAGTGTAATCCTTCATGCGGCGAAGTACTTGTGAGTACTTAATTCTTGTTTCACACTGCCACCACCGTAAATGCTCCTGATCTGCTAATGTTAAAGCTTTAATCATGTAATCTTCCGCTTCTTTTTCTCTTCCTTGCTGGCCCAAGACCCACGCCAATGCAACAACGTAGATGAAAATAATCCGTTCTTTGTCATCAATAAAAATTGAGTATTCTAAGCCTAGCTTTCCAATTTTAATTGTCTCGGACCATTGGCTTGTCAAATCATAATATGAACATAATGCCGGAATAATTCTTAGCAGAATATCTAGTCTATTATTTTGCTGACACCAAGCCGAGAGTGTTACTAAATGGGAACCTTCTTTCTTAAGATCGTTAAGATCACGCCACATCCAATCAGGTTTTGTATACTGATCTGAAAATTTAAGAAGGTAGTTAATCCAGCGCGTTCGAAGATACTGTGCTTGATTAAAATTTTTTTCTAGCTCACCAATAGCAAAGTTTTTTGTCAAGGGAAGTAAAAAAAAGCGGTCACTTGTTTTATTTAACAATGACAGTTGGACAAGTTTAGCCAAGCTATCATCGCGTCCAACAGCATCATCTTCAAATGCGGCAACATGCCCAATCATTACTCTATTTACGCTTGAGTCAAAAAAAGCTAACGACAGCAAAAGCTTGTAACAGTCAGTATGAAGAATGTGACCAAGTGTTTCCAGAAAACAAAAATGTGCGATATTATCATGAGAACTCCCTAGTCGCATCAGTACAGATTCGGGTTCGTAACCTAAACTAATTAATCCGATACTCCAAACAATTGCTAATGGAATTCCGCCTGTTTTCCTATATAGACTTTCTATGTGCATAGGTGTAATTTCAAGTTTCCTTTCATGCAGTTCCAAATTTATAAGTTCGCAAGCATCGACATATGGCATACCAGTCAATCTTATTGGGAAAGAAACATCAACTCTATGGCGTGATGTCACCACGGCTTTAGTAGGCTCCGGAAGTTCTCTAAGAAAAGATAAAAGTGCCTCATCGTCTACAGTTTCAAGGTTGTCAACTATTAAAAGTGTGCGTTTGTTAATCAAAGCCTGCTTAACAAAAGCAATACTTTTATCTATATCTTCATCTAATTTATTAGAAATATTGAGAACCACACCAAGTTCACCAATAAAATCATCAATGGAATTTAACGTTTTAGCACGCTTCTGAATACCATTCGCGGTTAATGATGTTAACTTTGCTGATATCCAGAAAATTAACTCAAATCTTTGAGACTCAGGTAACGTGTTATAGTTTTCAAGAAAATAGTACGCAAGTTCTAAAGCTAAGGCACTTTTTCCAACTCCTCCAATACCGTCAATTATTACCAAAAAGTGCCTTGTTTTTGGGCTCATTAAATTGATCAATTCTTCAAGTTGCGGTTTTCGACCTATAAATTTACTATAATTTCTGCTGGGGAGGTTATGTACTGGAAGATGCTCATTTGATTCAGGCTTGCCGCTAAAAATCGTCGTAGGATTTGCTGGATAAACTTCTGCTATATGTTTATTAGATGGTGCTGATAACTTATTCAGTAATTTATAATTAGTTTCAATATCCTCTTCAGTTTCAATAATCAATTTTTCCAACCGAAATTTCTCATCAATATGTGTTTCGAGTATCTTGGCTTTTCTTAACGATGTTAATTTTTCTTCTAATAACTTTAGGTTTTCTTCGAACTCAGAAATTTTCAGTAACACATTCATCGGTCATGATCTCCTATTTAATTGTTTCTAACAAGTTATTCTTTTAGCTCTTTATATCAGAATCGTATAACTAGTACAGCATGGCGGAAGTCTTTACGGACTCTTGGATAGGAATGGCGATAAGAAATAAAAACTTTGTAATGCCGATCAAATTACGCAGGTAGAAAATTTTTGCTAACCGAATTCCCGTCAAAATAACTCCATAAGGACTTTCGCCACGCTGTACGTGCTATTCGGCATAAGTTCGTGTAAACTTAGACCCGACGGATTTTGGAAACCCGTCGGGTCTTGATCATCAGAAAAGTTCACCCGAATTTACGCCGTCATGTACTAGCTACAGATTTTCAAAAAAATAGCTTCAAAATTTACAGAGAGGAATCAAGCCTCGTCTGCATTGGCGCAGCGCTTCTCATGTTATATTATATGTCAGAAATTTTAATTTTTTTCATGTCTATTATGTGATCTGCTGCAATTTTCCCACGATATGTATCCAATAAGATGTTATTATGAATTTCCGATATAACTAAACGTTCTGACCGCGAAATTGTAATCCCGTTGTTTTGTAGCTCAGAAATTTTTGTTGGGTTGTTAGTTAAAAGAATAATTGACAAAACTTCTAACTCTTTGATAATTTTTGCCGCAACAGAGTATTCTCTACAATCCTCCTTAAATCCAAGTTTTCGATACGCATTTGTTTGACTCATACCGTTGTACCTCAACTCTGCTGTGCTAATTAACGCAAAATGTCCATTCCCCTTTCCCTCTTGATTAAGCCAAATTATTAATCCTTTCCCTTCATTTGAAATCAAGTGTTGAGCCATTTCCATCTGTTCACGACAATCACACTCGATGCTATTAAAAGTATGAGCTGATAGACAGTTTGAGTGAACACGACATAATATATTCTCACAGTTTTTTATATCACCCATAATTAAGGCAATTGACTCTTGCTGTCCGTCATAATAAAGAATCTCTAGAAAATCTCCAAACTTCGTCTTTAAACGGCCACTTGCTAAACGCACAATCATTTACAGTTCTCCTAATTTTTCCTTTTCATAATAACGTGAATGAAAATGAAGCTGAGTCAGTGAGACGAACACTATTTTTTGCAAACTTGATATGACTATCGCAGATTCCTGTTTCATTCGCCATAAATATAGTATATCAGTCGAACAACTCCCGCTCTTGAAAATTCAGGCTTTTCCGCTCGGCCAGATAATTATCCATGATCCCAAAAAAATCTGCAGAAAATGAGCAGTCCTGCATAGGCTGCCACCAGGACGCAGCTTGCCGCTTTTTATCCGAGCGAGTTAGCGTGCGGGACTTTTGCCGGGGCTTGGGTGCCGGCTTGTTTGGAACTACTGTAATAAGTAATTTCATATTCGGTTGCAATTCAAAAGGCTTGTCCAGCAAGATTTTTTCGCCGTCAAAATGAGCAGGTAATTTGATTGAATGCATTGTGTGCTCCTTTTACATCGTTCCCGACGTCGCCGGGCAGAACCGTAATTTTGTAATTGGCCATGAGAGAGTTCTTTTTGTTTTTTGTTAAAATGTTGGTAATGTAAGGAACGTCAATTTAATAACTTTGGGTAAGTTCACCCTAAGGGTTTTGCTCTTCAACCCTTAGGGTGTGTTTCGAGAAGGCCAGACCCTAAGGGTTAAAAGGCAAAACCCTTAGGGTCACACCATTCGGCGTATTTATTTCAAAACCCAAACTTATTTTATCGACGTTCCTATTCTCGTTAAGGGTTAGAAGTTGCAATTGTACAAAGTGTCATTCCGGCACGTTTTTAGCCGGAATCTTCTTACAGGTAAGCAAGATGCCGGATAGAAGCATTCCGGCATGACATCGAATTGAAATGCAATTTCTAACCCTTAATCAGTATTAACAACTATTACATCCGAATCTCACCTTCAATACGCCCAAACTGAATTTTTGTGCCATCAGCCAGCGAGACATTTTGGCCGGGCGGCACGTCTTTGATTGAACCGTCCTTGAGCGTGACCACCCATTTTTCCGGCGACAGATTTTTCAGACCCCATAGACTGGGATTTTGCGGATGTTGATTGATGGCGGCTACGGGTTGGCTGAAGTCAAAAGCCTTTTGCGAATCGGTGTGATGCGGATACAATTGGGTATCGTGATTGAGCATCACCACTTGCTTGTCTAAACGAATCCGCAAGGGCGGCTGCACCAACTTTTGGCAACTCCAGCACGGATTCAAGCCCCGGCCGGTTTTGAGCAGATTGGCGTCGTAGAAGTTTTCCGCGCCGCAATGACCGCAGTACAGGATGGAATCTCGCAACAGGGTCATTGCCGCCCGCCATTCGCTTTCCCGCACCCGGCCATGTTGAGCATCCCGAATGCCGTCGGTAAAGGCTTTGGTGAACAGGTCTTTCAAAAACTGCGGATAAATGGCCCAATACAACAACGCATTATCATGATAGCCGGGCACGGGCCGGTTGGAATTATCGGCCGGATCGAAAATAAAAAGCGGCTGCGTGCCATACAGCTTGTTCATGGCCGGGAGATCGAAACATTTGATCTCCGATTCCCGTTTGCCTTCCAATGGATGATGTACCGTCAGCATGTAAAACAGCAGCACGGCTAAGGAAAACAGATCCGTCTGCGTGCTGGGGCCGGCCTCGCCGCGCACGATTTCCGGGGCCATAAAACGCGGCGTGCCCAATATGCCGCCGACGGTTTGGCCGTCCACGGCCACGTTGTCATTGTCGCAGATCAGGATTTCCCCGGTGGCGGGATCGAAGAAGACGTTGCCGAAGGAAATATCGCGGTAGCACAGCCCTTTGGCGTGCAGTTGCAAAAAGCTGTGGGCCAGTTCCAGCCCGGCCGTGATCAAGGCCCGGAAAGACGGCTCGATGCGCCGCTTCATCAGGTCAATGATGCCTTTGTAGCGGGCGTCGCGCAGGGGCATGATGTAGCCGAAACCTTTGACCCCGGCGGCCGAGGCCATTTCCAGCGGCCACAGAAATTTGGCGTTGGGCGGCCCGGTTTTGATCAGCTTTTCTAAGGCATAGCGTTGATCCGGCACGGCCTGCTGCGGATAATACCATTTGAGCGCTACCGGACTGCCGCCGACGATGGCCCGATAGACTTCGCCCTGCCCGCCGCCGCCCAAAAACTGGGTCACTTCGCAGGGCATGTTGGAGGATTCCAGATTCACTTGTTGTTTGGGTTTGAGGAGTTGATTCATCGTAGCGGTTACCTTTCCAAATGGTTTTTTAGTGATTCAGGCTTGCCACAACTTTTTGCCAATGATTATCAAGATAGTCATGATTTTTATGATCAAAATATTAGAAATCATGATCGTTTTATTGTTTTGAGCAGATAAACGAAAAATTTTTTGCGTCGCGCCCTGCGCGAATTAAAAACAAAAGCAAAAGATTCAAAAAAGAAAAAATAATCAAATAACTCAAAATCTCAAATAGTCAACATGTCCTCAGCGAACTGCGCGAACGTAGATGCCGTAGTCAACGTCAAAGTAGCCGCAATCGCCAAAGTTGAAATCGACCACCCACGCCCGCGAGGCGTATGATGAAATACCGTCACTTGTCGCCGAATTATCGGCAGTCCAGAGCCACGGCTGCGAAGAATCAAATAAAGGATCAATATACAAATTACCGTTGAGTTTCGTCGGCTTCATCAGGCTCATGCCCTCTTCCAGCGTCGGCAGCCGCCAATCGTTGTAACCGGCAAACCTGTTCCGGTTCAGTTGGGCCACATATTTCTTGGCGTTCTCGTAGTTCATATAACTCGAGCCGCTTTGTTGCCACATCAAGCCAGAAGCCCGGTCAAAAATAACCTGGCCGCCGGCCTGCTTTTCAAATTGGGAGGCAAAGCCCTTGCCGTTGGGATTTGAAAACGCCTTGCTCGAACCGTAGGTTTGACAGAAGAAATCATACTTTTTGAGCATGGCTTTGACATTGCTTTCTGACAGATTGGCCAGCGGTGTACTGCGCAGACGAATCTGGGCTACCGGTGGTGTGTTGGCCGCCTCATCTTTCCTTGCTTGCGGCGGGGGCGGCGTCACTTTGGCCGGTTCAGGAGAGAAACCCACTTTCTGCGCTTTCTGCGAGAAAGTGGGTTTCTGGGCAATGGGAACGGCAAGGCCCAACGCCAACGCCCACGTCTCCACGGCCCAATGAGCGGCGTCATCGTGTAAAGCGCGGTCGTCTATCAAACGCTGTATCAGGCGGGCAAAAACCGTTTCCGGCGGCGTCCCGGCGCTCATGTTCAGCAAGTCGGCCGGAATTCGCTCCTGCAAGGCGGCAATCAAAATATTGACCTCGCGCTTGTGCTCGGGGCACAGATCACGCAATAGGCCCTCCACCTTTTTCGGCTCGTCAATTACCGCCCGGCCATATTGGGTGATGATGTATTTCAGTTTTTCGCAGGGGATGTCGTTCATCATAAAATTGCCTCACGATATAAAATTACCCTCAAACATTTGCGTCGCCCGCGAGAATGTTGAATGTAGCGCGACTCTCCAGAGTCGCCCGCCGCGAGTCAGGAGACTCGCGCTACACTTGCTCGTCACGACAAAGGCCGGCGCACGATGGCCGTGAATTGTTCAGCTTCCAGGTCATTCACAAAATCAATGTGCGGATAAAGATGCAAGGCCCGCAAAATGCCGCTGCCCAAACCCTTGAACGGCAACAGGTCGAAGGCAAACGAGGCCAGCGTCGGGTTGCGGCGGATGGACACGCCGTGCTTGATTTTCTCCACCGTCAGATTGTTGGGCAGCCGGCCCGGACTGATAATCTCGATGCGATTGTCAAAAATGAGCAGGCGAATGGAACTGTTGATGAAATAATCGCGATGGATCAGGGCGTTGACCAGCAGTTCCTCAAAAACGAGCAGGGGAATTTCCGGCCGGCCGGATTCGTTAAATGAACCGTTCTGCGTCTTTTTCAGATTGCGGTTGATAAAGGCCGCGCCTGCGCTGAACAAGGTTTTCAGGTTTCCTTCCATCAGTTCGTTATCCCGATAGGTTGTGCCGGTCAGGTCATTGCCGAAAAAAGACACGCCGGTGATCTGGCTGAGCGGATAGTATTTCCCAATGTTTTTGCCGAACAGCAGGATCGCGGCCAGATTAAACCGTCCGTCGGCCGCCAGGTTGAGATTTTCAAAAACCTGCGCCAAATCAGCGTCATGATCCCAATCGCTGTGATACTTTTTGCGATAGAAATCCGCAAACAAGCCCACATCCAGATCCTGCCAGTCGGTCACGGCAAAGGGCATCTCTTCCGCATACAGCTTGCCCGATTCCTGGAACAAGCGGCGTAATTCATCCTGCTCAATTCTGCGTTTGTCAGCGCCCACCCGCGTCAGATAAATTCCGTCTTTGGTGGCATAGGGGCGATTGGCGCTGAAAGGAATATGAACGATCATCACATTTTTATCTTCGATCTTCATCATTTCCGTCACGGGATACAGCGGCGGCCGTACCATTTGGGAGGCGGCATTGCCGACCATCTGATTCAGGCGGCGGACGTCCTCATCGGTCAACCCAATAATGTGGCCCTGATCCGAAATGCCGATCAGCAATTGCCCGCCCAACGTGTTGGCAAAAGCCACCAATTCCTGGGCTAATTGCGTGGGATTGGTGATATTGACTTTAAACTGGGTTTTTGAATCTTCGCCTTTGGCGATAAAAAGTTTCAGGTCATCAGGGGTCATTGCTAAACCTCATTTCAGGCGCTTTTCGGGTCCTTCGGCCGTATTGTCAACTATTCGAATTTTTCGAATAACTGAATTTTCGTCCAACTCGCCGCTTTTAAATATCTCTTTGAAAGTATCAAATGATCGGGACGTCCAACATGCCGGTCATTTCGGGCATTTTTCGTTACAGTTTGGAATTTTTTCGCGGCAACGCCCCGCGTTGCTAAAAAAGATTCAAAAAAGATAAAAATAATCAAATAACTCAAAATCTCAAATAGTCAACATGTCCTCAGCGAACTGCGCGAACGTAGATGCCGTAGTCAACGTCAAAGTAGCCGCAATCGCCAAAGTTGAAATCGACCACCCACGCCCGCGAGGCGTATGATGAAATACCGTCACTTGTCGCCGAATTATCGGCAGTCCAGAGCCACGGCTGCGAAGAATCAAATAAAGGATCAATATACAAATTACCGTTGAGTTTCGTCGGCTTCATCAGGCTCATGCCCTCTTCCAGCGTCGGCAGCCGCCAATCGTTGTAACCGGCAAACCTGTTCCGGTTCAGTTGGGCCACATATTTCTTGGCGTTCTCGTAGTTCATATAACTCGAGCCGCTTTGTTGCCACATCAAGCCAGAAGCCCGGTCAAAAATAACCTGGCCGCCGGCCTGCTTTTCAAATTGGGAGGCAAAGCCCTTGCCGTTGGGATTTGAAAACGCCTTGCTCGAACCGTAGGTTTGACAGAAGAAATCATACTTTTTGAGCATGGCTTTGACATTGCTTTCTGACAGATTGGCCAGCGGTGTACTGCGCAGACGAATCTGGGCTACCGGTGGTGTGTTGGCCGCCTCATCTTTCCTTGCTTGCGGCGGGGGCGGCGTCACTTTGGCCGGTTCAGGAGAGAAACCCACTTTCTGCGCTTTCTGCGAGAAAGTGGGTTTCTGGGCAATGGGAACGGCAAGGCCCAACGCCAACGCCCACGTCTCCACGGCCCAATGAGCGGCGTCATCGTGTAAAGCGCGGTCGTCTATCAAACGCTGTATCAGGCGGGCAAAGACCGTCTCCGGCGGCGTGCCGGCGCTTATGCTCAGCAAGTCAGTCGGAATACGTTCCTGCAAGGCGGCAATCAAAATGTTGACCTCGCGCTTGTGTTCCGGGCACAGGTCGCGCAGCAGGCCCTCCACCTTTTTCGGCTCGTCAATCACCGCCCGGCCATATTGGGTGATGATGTATTTCAGTTTTTCGCGGGGGATGTCGTTCATCGTTCAACCTTTGCAAAGAAGAAAGGATCAAGAAAAAATTTCGTCCAAATTTCGGCGGCCAAAGAGCACCCGCCACACTTCAATGCCTCTTTTCCCCACCAACGGCTTGTAAAAAATCACGTATTTGGGAAATCCTTTGACTTGAAATGATCGAAGCCCGCCGTATTCCTGACCTGAGAAGGACTGCGGCCGCCCCAAATAAGGCATGTCCGCCAACAGGTCATAAGTTGCCTCAACCGATTTTAGGAACCGCCTGGCCGCCGTCAGATTGTCGAGTTCATTGGCAAAGTCATCGGCAATTTGAAACACGTCCATACGCGCCTGGGGACGGCGGAAAATAAACGGGGTCATGCGGATTTCCTGCGTTGACGCGCTTCATAACGAGCGGTTACTTCGGCGTCCAAATCCCGCCATTCCTGCTTTGTCACCCGGACCGGCTCGCCGCTGTTCACGGCCTCAGCCAATAAGTTTTGGATGTCCGCCCGGGTTTCATACGTCGGAAATGGAAGTTTTTCTCGTCGGGCCAACCGTGCCTCAATGGATTTTTCCATCCGGCTGTTGATTCGCTCGGTCTCTTCGTCCTGTCTGTCTTTGGCGATGAGCGCATTGAAGTACGCTGTGGCATCCGTGAGCCCGTGCTTTTTCAGCTTACGGGTGATAAATTTAAGATTGGTCTGGGAAAGTTGAATGGTTACCGTTGTCATATTTTATGCTCCTTTAAGCAAAGTTATAAATGCGGTTAACCGACAGTTATCCGATACAGCACGCCCACAGTCACATCATCGCCGCTGCCCAATTCCGACGCCTCGTTCAGCCAGGTTTCCAGATTTTCGGCAATCATCCCAAAATCGTCATTTCGGATCATGGCCTGGATGTCGCCGGCGGCCTGTAAAAAGCCGGCGTCATCCCGAAAAGAGTTGGGATAGCCGTCGGTAGTTAGCAGAATCAGGCGCGGGGCCTGCTCGGTAATGGGTTGAAAACGGAAACGGAAATTGCGCCAGGCCTCTTTCTGGCAAAGAGATGTGGTTTCGTTGGCAAACAGGCGCTCGTCTTTGGGCAAGGGCCGCTCGATCTGGCCATTGTCCCACACGGTCACGATGTCGCCATCGCCCAATTGCCAATAGCAAATAAACGTGTCCGTGACCAGCACAGCCAGCAGGGTCGCGCCATAAACCAGCAAGGGATTGGGCGCGTCGGTTTCGGGCGGCAGCGGGTCGGCGGCCAGGTCATCCAGCACGGCCTTTTCCCATTGCCGGACCATGTCCGGGGGCAAGTGCTCTTCGGCGCTGCGTTTGATCAGGGAAAAGTTGGCCGGTTCTTCCAGGCGGTCAAAAAATGCCTTGAGGGTATTGACGACCACTTGCCCGGCGAAGCGCGAACCCCGATCGCTGCGAAAGCTTTTGGCGCTGCCGTGCCCATCGGCCACCGCCATAATCAGCGGTGGCCGGGTCGGGGAAACATCCGCGACGCAGGCATAAAAATCCTGATTGGGCAGACCATGCCGGACATGGCTGGCGCCGCGGACGCACGCGCCGGTGTAATGCCAGAGATTGTGTTCGGATTGAATCACCATACGTCGTCCGCAGAGGCAGGGCCCGTCACCGGGGCGGTTGGAATGGGCACATTTGTCACCGGCCCGGCGTTGGCGCTGGTCTGGCTGGCCGGAGACGAGGCGGATTTGAGCACTGCGGTGGAAACCCATTTGATGTAATTGACCAATTGATCGGCATTATTGGCCTGCAACGGTTTTAATTCCGGATGGGCGATGAACTTTTGCAGAACTTCCAGGTCGGCGTCCGCGCCAATGGCAATGGCGATGCGCACGGCCTTTTTGCCCCAGGGCTGATCCAGCAGAGCTTTTAGACCGGTGTTAAAATCGTCGGTGGGCTGGCCATCGGAAATCAACACCAACACCGGCGGCAGGGCGCGGTCGGTCATGGGCGGGATTTTGAGCTGATCGGCCACCATGCCCAGGGCTTTGCCCATGTCGGTCACGCCCTCGGCGTTCAAATCCGTCCATTTGAAATCGGCCACCGGCACGGCCTGGGAAATATGCCACTGTGCGCCGGATGAGAACTTGATGGCCCGGACTAAAACCTGGGCGTTGGGGTTTTCATCGGCTACGTTTTGCATGTGGGGAATGGCTTCGCGAATGGCCATGTTGAGCGATTGGATTTTGCCGTCGGCGCTCATGGAACCGGAACAATCGGCCATCCAGATGAAATGCAGCGGGCGAGTGGCCAATTCGCCACCGGGACGTTTTGGGGTCATGATCTGTGCTCCTTCGATATGGGTTATGAAAGCAGGGATTGATTCGCTGTAATCGAAAAACGATGGAAGATAAGATGTTTGACAATGAGCGGCAATTACTTTTTCTTCAGAAGCTATTGCATTTTTGAGAATGTCAAAAGCTCTTTTAAATTAAGCTTGCGTTCTATAACAATTAACAAGGGGTTTTTGCGTTAAGGGTGTGGAGAGTTCTTGACAAAAAGATGATTTGGGTGTTGATTTATAGCAACTTGAAATCACAATTAACAATGTGACCCATCTATGCCAAGTTCAAATTCAAACCCTGGAGATAGCCCATGCTATTGCGTTACTTTTACGATCGTAAACTGGCCCATGCCTCATATCTGGTTGGCTGCCAGGCGACCGGCGAAGCCATTGTCATCGATCCGGGCCGCGATATTCAGCCGTATATACAGGCCGCCGAAGTCGAGGCCATGCGTCTTGTCGCCGCGACCGAGACACACATCCACGCCGACTTTGTCTCCGGCGCGCGCGAATTAGCCGCCCGAACCGGCGCAAAGCTGTATTTGTCCGACGAAGGCGATGCCGACTGGAAGTATCAGTATCATCAAGCCTATGCGCATCAATTAGTCAAGCATGGTGACACGTTCAAAATCGGCAACCTCCGCTTTGAAGTCGTCCATACGCCCGGCCATACGCCCGAACATATTTGCTTTTTGCTGACGGATACCGCCGGCGCCAGTCGGCCCATGGGTATGTTTACCGGCGATTTTGTGTTTGTGGGCGATATCGGCCGGCCCGATTTATTAGAGAAAGCAGCCGGTATGATCGGCACGGCGGAGGCCGGCGCACGGCGAATGTTTCAATCGATCAACAAATTTAAAGAATTGCCGGATTATCTGCAAATCTGGCCGGCGCATGGGGCGGGCAGCGCTTGCGGCAAGGCGTTGGGCGCGGTGCCATCCTCGACCGTCGGTTATGAAAAGCTGTTTAACTGGGCGATGGATTACACGGGCGAACAAAAATTTGTAACCACGCTATTGGCCGGACAACCGGAAGCGCCCCGCTATTTTGCCATGATGAAGAAGCTGAACAAGATCGGCCCGGCGCTGCTAAAAGGCCGCCCGTTGCCGGAAAAGCTGGAGATCAGCCGAATCCATTCGGTTTTAGCCGATGGCGGCACGGTGGTCGATGCGCGTTTAGTTGACGCATTTGCCGCCGGACATCTTCCGGGCACGATCAATATCCCGCACAACAATGCGTTTGCCAATTGGTCCGGCTGGCTGCTGAGCTATGACCGCCCGTTTTATCTGTTGATTAGCGCGGAAAAGCTGACCGAAGCCGTGCGTGATCTGGCCTACATCGGCCTGGATAATGTAGCCGGTTTTTTTGACGCTAATGACATCGCTGCGGCCGGAGCGGTAGAGTCCTATGAAGTCAAGTCCCCGACGCAATTGGCGGCGGCCATCGAAAGTCGCGCCGTCGAGTTGATTGATGTCCGTAACGACAACGAATATGCCGCAGGCGCCATTCCCGGCGCGCGACACATTATGCTGGGCTATCTGGCGGAGTCGCTGGCCCAAATCCCACGCGAACAACCATTGGTGGTAACGTGCAAAGGTGGCGGACGCGGGGCCATTGCCGCAAGTATCCTGCAAGCGCACGGCTTCAAAAATGTGACCAATCTGGCCGGCGGCACGGAAAGCTGGCGAATGGCCGGATTGCCCATTGTGCGCCCATAAATTGGATTTTGACTTTTATTTTTGACTTCTGACGAGGCGTTTATGCGAGCATTAAAAAATCTTTTGGTGACCGGCGGCTGCGGTTTTATCGGGGCAAACTTTATCCGCTTTTTGTTTGACAAAACCGACTTTGGCGGACGCCTCGTCAATGTGGACAAGCTGACTTATGCCGGCAATCCGGATAATCTGGCCGGGCTGGAAGGGCAGGCGGGCGACCGCTACATTTTTGAGTGCGCCGATATTGGCGATGTCGCCGCGCTCAGTCGGATTTTTACCGCTTACGACATCGATACGGTGGTGCATTTTGCCGCTGAAACGCATGTGGATCGCTCAATTGTCGGAGCGCGGGCGTTTATCGAAACAAATGTGACCGGCACATATACGCTGTTGGAAGCGGCCAAAAGCGCCTGGGCCGGCCGTGACGATGTCCTGTTTCATCATATCTCGACGGATGAGGTTTTCGGCAGTCTGGGACCGACCGGCGCATTTCGCGAAGATACGCCCTACGCGCCGCGCAATCCTTATTCGGCGTCCAAAGCCGCGGCCGATCATCTGGCGCAATCGTATTTTCACACCTATGGCCTGCCTTTAACACTGTCGAATTGCTCGAACAATTACGGCCCGTATCAATTCCCGGAAAAAGTCATCCCCTTGATGATCTTAAATATGCTGGAGGGCAAGCCGTTGCCGGTTTATGGCGACGGCCTGCATGTGCGGGATTGGATTTATGTGGAGGATCATTGCAGCGGGATTTGGGCGATCCTGCAAAAAGGCGCAACCGGCGAGTCTTATAATCTGGGCGGCGAGACAGAAATGCCTAATATTCAATTAGTTACGCGGTTATGTGAATTGGTGGCCCGGCTGCAGAATCGTGCGCCGGAAACCTATCAGGCGCTAATCACTCACGTTAAGGATCGGCCCGGCCATGACCGCCGTTATGCGATTGACTGCGCTAAAGTCAAGCGGGAATTGGGTTGGCAGCCAGAAATCGGCTTTGCGCGCGGGCTGGAACTCACCGTGCGCTGGTATCTGGATCACCCGGACTGGATTGTGCGCGTCAAAACAGGCGAGTACCGGCGCTGGCTGGAACAAAACTATGCCGGACGCAGCGCGTGATGCGGATTTAGGCTAATTTAGATATGACATTTCTTCAAGAAATGTCATATCTGTGCGGGTTCTCGCACGATCTTACCAATTTTGCCGCAGCGGGCGGTCATCATAAAACGGGGCGTATTTTTCTTTAAGCCCGGCTTGTGGCGTCTGGAATTAACCGTGCGCTGGTATCTGGATCACCCGGATTGGATTGCCCGGATCAAAACAGGCGAGTACCGGCGCTGGCTGGAACAAAACTATGCCGGACGCAGCGCGTGATGCGGATTTAGGCTAATTTAGATATGACATTTCTTCAAGAAATGTCATATCTGTGCGGGTTCTCGCACGATCTTACCAATTTTGCCGCAGCGGGCGGTCATCATAAAACGGGGCGTATTTTTCTTTAAGCCCGGCTTGTGGCGTATAGTGTTCCAGCAACGGGCGCACATCTTTGCGAATAACGAACGGGCGGATCGTTTTGGCCAGATGGTTGGCATCAAAGCGGGAGAGCGGCCGCGGGGTGTCGCCCAGGACTTCCGTTTCATCCAAAAAAATGATTTTTTTGGATGGCTTGCCGCTATTGGACCAGCCGGATGATTGGTCTGAGCGGGTCACGGGTTTGCTAAGCGAGTCACCCGCGGATTTTTGCTGGGTGGCGTTTGGGCTGCTTAACCAATCCTTTTGGGTTTGCGAGGCATCCGCCGGCGGGCGTTCCAACCAACTGGGTTTGCGGGCGACATCAGCCCGCACATTTCCGGCGGCTAACAATAGCGCTAACAAACAGATGAAACTCTTAACGCCTAAAAAATCGCTCTCGCAAAGCCGCAAAGGCGCTAAGTTAAAAAGCATTTCTTTGCGGCTTGGCGCCTTTGCGTGAGACCTTTTTGGTTCGGATTTGGTAGGGTTTACGGCAATTCTAAGGTCATACCGGCGGTTCATTTCTTTACCTCCCCGTTTTGGGTGGAATCATACTCGGCCAGGTTCATTTGTAATTGGGCTTTGGCAATGCCGTATTCGGCTTCGACCAGCAGCGGCAGTTCGCTGCGACGCTGGGCCAGCGTATTCAGCATTTTTTGTACCGCGCCCAAATCGTCATCCAAAGCCTGGCGTTTGCTTTCAATCAAGTCCACAAAACGCAGCGCGTTATGATCGTTCAGATCGGCCAATCGTCGCTCCAGATCAACAAGTTCGCGCTTCAAATCCGCCAGTTTATGCTGCTCGGCTTTCAGCTCCTCCTCTTTGACGGTAATACGGGTATCCTCTTTATAGTCGCCAAAAATCTCCAAAAAGCCTTGAAAAGCATTGATCGCCTGCGGGAATTTTTGCACGTGCATGCTGACCACGCCGGCCAAAAAGTTAGCTTCGGAAATGGCTTGATACTCCGGATACTTTTCAAAAATCAGCTTCAGCCGGTCTTCGGCCTGCGGATATTGCTCCAGGTGGAAATAGCACCAGGCCTGGCCCAGCGCCTTGTCGCCGCCGTACAACGCCTCATTTTCCAGCCCCTGGTACCGGGCGATTGCTTGCGGATAATTTTGCTGCTCGTAGGCCAGTAAAGCAAGCTTGTAGCGGGCGGTATCTTTTAGCATGGCAATTTCGCGCAAGTCATCGCGCATATTGATAGGGAAGTCGGCTAATTGCTGAAGATAGGCGGCGGCCTGCGCATCGTTGCCCGCTTCTAAGGCGATGGTGGCTTGCAAGTATAGGGCGTAGGCGCGGGAAGTCCCAAAAATCTGTTGATAGTTCAGATAGGCCAACGCCAAATCCTGCCGTCCATTCAAATAAAAATGTTCAGCAATCAAAAATGTGGCTCGCGATAGAAAATACGGATCGGACCGGCTCATCGTAAAAGCGGCATACAGCTTTTGTGCCTCATCAATTTCGCCTAAGCTGATTTTGGTCTTAATCCAGCTTAAATACAATTCGTTGGCGACCAAAGGATTCTCCATCCAGCCGCGTCGCGCCCAGATGGCCTTAAACAATTCGTCGGCCATTGCGTATTGACCCAATTCCGTATAACACACCCCGGCTTGCGTTTGCGCTTCTATGGCCAGATGATGCTGATTAAATTGGGCGGCGCATTTTTCATATTGAAAAGCGGCGGCCAGATATAAACCCTTGTCCTCAAAAAAAGCTGCGCGATCATACATAGCCGCAGCCGGATCATACGCCCGAGACGTATAAATACTGTCGGCTTGCGCCAAAATCGGACAAAGCGCCAGTAAACATATCCAATAAAAAGCCTTCACAGTAACCCCCATCGTTCACAACCAAAATAAAGCCCATTTTCCATTACGCATTACCCATTGTCCATTGTCCATTGCTCATTGCCCATTGCCTATTGCCCATTACTCATTACCCATTACTCATTACCCATTGCTCATTGCCCATTGCCCATTGCCCATTGCCCATTGCCCATTGCCCATTGTCCATTGTTCATTGCCCATTCTTCATCATAGATTTAAGCGCCTCCAACTCACGCTCGGCCAGTTGCTCACGCAGGCGGATCTCGGCCAGGATTTTTTGATCGCTACGCAAATCCGTTTGCTCAACCAGGTTTTGCTTGAGTCGGTCAATATTATTAGGTTTTGGGAAAAAAACGCGGGTTAGCCCGATGGCGAAGCGAAAAGCATTTTCCGGCGGCTGATAAAGAGTCGCCGGGTCGTCTGAAGCCAAGTCGTAGCCGGCCATGAGGCTGAGCGTGGCGTCGTTTAGAAAAGGCAGTCGCACCCCGGCGGACATTTTGATGCGGGATTCGGCTAACGAGGCGGCATCTGCGTCAACGTAGGCTTGCCCTTCAGCTTCGACGATCAGCATGGTGCGGGTGAAGGCCAGTTTGAGCCCGACGCCGAGCACGGCATAGTCGTAATGGCTAAAGGCGGTTTCCGTTTCCGGCGCGTCCTGCGAATAGTAGCCGTAGTTGAGATACAGCCGGGTTGGTTGGGTCAGCAGGCGAGGCTCGAGGATATGTATCAGCCGCAGGCCAAACAGCGCCGCCCGGTCATCGGCCAGCGGCAAAGTCAAGGACGGCATAATGCCGAAATGATGGCGCAAAAAAGGCGGGTCACCGATTTTAAACCCAAAAGACACCGCCGTAGCCGGATCGGACGATACATTAGTATAGGCGGCGGTGACATCAAAAAAACGGCCTAAACCAACGGCGGCTCCCAAATAGGTTTGAAAAATATCCGAAGTTGAAACACCAAAACCTTGTACGGAGACTGCGCCCCGTCCAATAGTTTCCGACGAAAAATTGTAGTTTAAATCACGGGCATGGTTTAGCGGTTGAGCCGGACTTAAACCGGCGCTAAAGGCAACGAGCAGAATGGCAAGATAGTTACAGCGTGGCATGATTTCCCCCCCAAACGGTAATTGTAATCAAGTAGCGACTGTATCGCGCAATTCTTAAATGCAACCGCCGTGCCAATTACGCAACTCCATATTTTTCAAACAGTTATAAAATACAATCGAAAATGAGGCGATTTTTAGAGTCAAAATAGTTCCGTAAATTGGAAAAATACCGCAAATTTGGTAAAATCGGCGCGCGCCAATCATTTTATTCTCATTTAGGGTTAGAAGTTGCACTTCATGTCCCCGGCACTTTGTATCTGTTTGCCGAGTTCACCAGCGTCTTCAAGTTTTTCCGCACTTGTAAAGTCTGAGAAGTGCCGGGGACGTTTGTGCAAGAAATACTCTTAATCAGTATAGTTCCGCGCTAACCCAAATTTGCTTCACACATGGCAAACACGGCATCCAGCACACCCAGCAGATCATTCGTATAGGTGGGAAAAGTGTACGGCCCGCCGGCATAAACCTGATTTGCCGGCGTCAGTTTGTAAAAATGCCATTCCGTGCCATTGGTGACGATACCGTGGACATCAATGTTGTAGCCGGCTTTTGCGTTCAGGATTTGGCAGGCTTTCATCTCTACCAGACATTGAGCCAGTCCCTTTTCAAAGTCATCTTTCTTGGCTTCCGAGATGCACAAGAACGGGCGCTTGAGATAAACCAACCGTTCGGAAATCAAATATTCGACCCGGCCGTTGCCAATATCGGTTTTAAGGGTCGCTTCTTTCCAGATCTTCAGCCGATTGCGTCGGCTGAGGGCTTCGCTTAAAATAGCATCAATCAGGACTTCTTTGCCGCTTTCCGAATACAGGGTGTCAAAGGCTTCCAGACGCTTAACATTTGTGTGAAAAACCGCGCTTGGCGTTAGTGGTTGCATGGAAATCTTCCATTCCAGCAGTTGCTGAATGCCGACCAATTCAAATGCTTCATTTAATTTGTAGCGATTAAAGGCTTTTCGTTCCATAGGTTGCCACCTTTCTTCTTTCTTCGGATTCGATATGGCAGTATGTCTTTGATAGAAATGACTGACTGCGTATAAGTTACAGGATTTTGCCGCCTTTGGCAATGGTTTTGGCAGTAGCGCTACGGTCTTGATCGGATATGCGCCGAACCATTTGCCGGCGTCTCCCGATCTGAAACTGTCTGCAGCGAACCAAAATGCAACGTGTCTTTACACCTTACTTTAAGCAATGCGTCTATCCTGCCTTTTTGCTTGACGACCCAAACGGGCTGTGCTATAATCAATTATGAATTACCAAATTACGAATTGCCCCATTTAAGTTACGGAGGATTGTTATGCTGCGAGCCAGGAATGTTATGATTGTTTTACTTCTGCTGCTGATGAGTATGGTCAGTGTTGCGTCGGCGCAAACTTTGAGCATCACCCAGATCGATCCGTCGGAATTTCCCGATGAAATTGATACCTTTGTCCGGCTGGTGGATGCCGGCGGCCAAGTCATCAGCGGTAAAGTCAAACGGGATTTTACGGTGACCGAGAACGGCGTGCCCGTGCCGCGCTACGATGTGATTCCGGCCAATGAAAGCGGCGAAAGCGTCAACTGGGCGCTGGTGATTGACAATAGCGGCAGCATGATCGGCGACCGGCTGAACGCGACCAAGCTGGCCGCCCACGCCTTTATCGACGATATGCGCCCCGGCGACCGCGCCTCCATTGTCCGCTTTAGCGACCGGGCGGAAGTTTTACAGGGCTTGACACAGTACAAGGCATTACTGCATCGCGCCGTCAACAACCTGACGGCCAACGGCGTTACGGCCTTGTATGACGGCTGCTACCTGGGTTTGCAGCAATTGGCGACGGCCACCCGCCCGCGCGCGGTCATCATCCTTTCCGACGGGAATGACAGCGGGGTCAGCCGGCGGACGCTGGCCGAAGTTATCGGCATTGCCGGCCAGGATTCGCTGGGCATCCCATGTTATACCATCGGTTTGGTTGTGCCTGATCCGGCCCCTTTGCAAACCATCGCCACCAGCACGCAGGCCGAGTATATTAATGTGGCCAATCCAACATTACTGCCCGATATTTATCTGCGTATCTCGCAATCCATTCGTTCGCAGTATCAAGTGACGTTCGCCTCACCCAATCGCAACTTTGACGGCACAACCCGCACCGTGCGAATCACTTACAATCATGCGCCATTCCCCTTTGACGAGGTGCAGTACGTGGTCGATCAGGCCCCGCGTATTGTTCGGACGCCGGCGACTATTACGCTGAGCAATTCGATTCAGCAGGCCGGCACACCGTTTACCATCAGCGCCGAAATCACGGATAATGTGCGGGTGGCCGGGGCGTTCCTTTATTATCGCACCACGCCCGCGCCGGGTATCAATACGCCTTATTCCGATCCGCGCGGGATGCAGGCCGGGGCCGCTAACATCTACTCGGCCGTCATTCCGTCAGAAATTAGCCTGCCTTTTGGCAGCACAGCCTATGCGGTTGACTACTATTTGGAAGCAACTGACGGTAGATTGACATCCCAGAGCCCACGTCTGGGGCCGCAAAGCTTCCCATGGCAAATTCCGATTTTTCCCAATCAATACCCGATTTTGACCCACACGCCGGTGGAAAAATCCGGCGTCGGCTTGCCGGTGCCGATCCGCTGCGTTGCCCGTGACACGACCAATATTATTGAAGGTGTGTCGCTCTTTTATCGTCGCGGCGACAACATTTTTTATGTTGAGATTGAGATGACGCATTTGGGCAATAACGAATGGCTGGGTACGATTCCCGGTTCGGAAATGACCACAACCGGTATTGATTATTGGATTGTCGCTAATGACAACTACGGCTTGCGGGCGTTTTCGCCGGCCGATCGCAGTTTCTGGCACATCCTGCCCGGCGGCGAGCCCGGCCCGATCAACCTGACCGCCGACAGCGGCAACAATGGCAATGTCCCGCTGCGCTGGACTGCGCCGACCGCCCATCGCGTGTTGAGCTACAATGTTTATCGTTCGACCAGCGCGACCGGCAATTTTATCAAAATCGCCGGAAACGTCATGACGACCAATTATACCGACGAAACTGCCATCAACGATGTCACCTATTGGTATTATGTGACGGCCCTCTACGAAGCGCCGGATGGCGAAAGTCTGCCGTCCAATATTGCCGAGGCCACACCCGGCATTCGCGGCGACGTCATTGTCATCATCCCGAATGTGCGCGGCATTCCGGGCGATTCTGTGGTCGTGCAGATTAACGTGAATAACAGCCGCAATGTGGCCGGCGGCAGTTTCACCATCAGCTACTGCCCCAGCTTTTTGACACCGACTTCGGTGCGGCGCGGCGGTTTGTTGGCCAATGCCTTTTTTGATTCACGAATTGAGACGGTCAATAATGCCGTCCGCTTTTCTTTTAGTCAAAGCGGCGCATTATCGGGAGCGGCCGGAACGCTGGCCGAAATCACCTTCCGTGTCAGCGCTGATGCCGTGCTGGGTTCGACGTGCACAATTACGGCCCCGCGCGCCGAAATGTACAATATTGACGGCAATGCCCTGCGGGTCGGCGTCCAGACCGGCATTGTTTCGCTCGGCTCCAAGGGCGATGTAAACGGCGACGGACGGATCAATTCCGCCGATGCCATCTTGACCCTGCGCCTGGCGGTGGACGATCCGAATTATCGCCCGCTCGACCGCGCCTATCAACTCTGGGCCGCGGAAGTGGACGGCACGGACACCGGCAACGACCGCCTGCCCGATGCCTTTGACGCCACGCTGATTTTGCGTGTTGACGTGGGTTATATGGTCGTTATTCCCAAAGAGCCGCGGTTAAAAGTCGGGCAGCAACAGCAATTTTTGGTTTTGGGCGGGCAGCCGCCGTATGAATGGTCGTTCAGCCAGGCCGGTGTCGGCGTCATTACTTCGACCGGCTTAATGACCGCCACCGGGCCGGGCATCGTCCAGGTACGGGCAAAGGACGCCCAGAATCGCACGGATGCCACGCGGAACATTTCCGTCACCGTCACCCGCGCCGATGACGCCGTGCCGCGTCCTGAGCCTGTCGAAGGGCAGCAAGCCGAGCCGGCCTACTATCGGCTCGAAGCCGAACGCGTTAATGGCCAAACGGTCATCACCGTTTATTTGAGCGCGGCGCAACGAGTCACCAGCGGTCTGTTTGAATTGCGCTATGATCCGGCTCACACGTTGAACGATTTGGAAGCCGGTGAGTTGCTGGCCGGCAGTCTGTTCCGGGCCAACGTAGCCGAGTCGGGCGTGATTCGGGCGGCTTTTGCCGGTCCGACAGCGGCTAATATTGCCACCGGGGCGGCGTTAAAACTCTATTTTAAAGAGGATGTGACGGCAGCGGCGCTCGACATCCGGAATCTGTCGCTGACGGACGAAAGCGGCGCCATCATCCCGGCCTTGCCCGACGAAGCCCTGGACACGCAACCGGATGAAACCGACGGCCTGCCCACATTCCTCGCGGCCAACTATCCCAACCCGTTTGGCGGCCAGACGACGGTGCGTTTCGGCATAGCCTCCCGCCAGCACGTTGAGTTGGCCGTCTACAATCTGGCCGGTCAAAAGGTCAAGACACTGGTCTCGCAGCCGTTAGACGCCGGCAGTCATAGCCTCACCTGGGACGGCCGCGACGAGGCCGGTCAAACCGTAGCCAGCGGCGTCTACTTGTATCAACTGAAGACGAATCGCGAAGCATTGACCCGGCGTTTGGTGTTAATGCGCTAAGATTCATGGGAAATGATATTGAAACCTTGCGAAGGCTTAATTTGAAGTCCGCATATTTTGTGCGCCGAAGCCTTCGCAAGGTTGGATTTCCAGGCTTGTTGAAAATGCAATCCTGTTTCAAGCAAAACGGCATCGAATTTGATTGACACGATGCCGTTTTTGTTTTATACATCTTTAGTGTGACGACCCTAAGGGTTTTGCATTTTAACCCTTAGGGTCTGGCCTCCTCAGAACACTCTAAGGGTTGAAGAGCAAAACCCTTAGGGTGAACTTATCCAAAGTTATCTTTGAATTTTTCAGGTTAAAAAGGAGTATGCGATGAATCTGTCATCGAGCATATACAAAAAAGCCCACTCGCTTGCTGAAATTGATAATTCCGTGCGGCTGGACGTGCCAATCAACGCCGATCACGAGTTTTTTACGGATTTCTCCGATGTCCGCGGCGATTTTGAGGATCGCACGATCTACAGATCGCTCAATGTCAGCACGACCACCTTTGCTTTTGATGAAAAAGTAAATCGCTCCAACAAGCAAGCCATCTTTTTAGCCGGGATGCGCGGCTCCGGCAAAACTTCGGAATTAGCCAAAATCAGCCAAAAACTGCACAATCCGAGCGCCTTTTTTTGTGTCGTTTGCAACCTTGACGATCAGGATAAAGGGCTTGACCTGAATAATATGGAATATATGGATATTCTGATCTTTCAATTGGAGCGTCTTTTTGAAGACCTGCAGGCGGTCGGCGTAAGCCTCAACGAATCGGTGCTGGCCTCTTTGCAAGAATGGTTCGGTGAACGGGTCGAGGAAGTCAACAAAGTCATCAAAAAAGAAGGCGGCTTCGAGGTTGAGCTCAAAGCCGAGACCCCGTCCATTCTTAGCTTTCTCGGCGTCGCCGCCAAAATTAAAGCCAACCTGATGGGCAGCAAAGAAAATGCCGACAAAATCCGCACCGTTTTCAAGAATAACTTCACCGACTTTGCCCGCAAATTTAATGAATTCATCGAGCACGTCAACATCGGTTTGCGGCGGATGAACATCGCCAAAGAGCTGCTTTTTATTATCGACGGCCTGGAAAAAGTGTCCACAACGGCGATGCGGCAAAAGATTATGATCGAGGAAAACAACCGCTTTAAACAGATCAAAACCTATACGATTTTCACCTTGCCCGTCGAATTGATGTCCAAAACCCAGGCGCTCTATGCCCAAAGCATCAACGTTATTTCTTTCCCGTTCGTCAAACTGCGCGATCATAACGGCGAAATCATCGAACCGGCTGTGGCGCGGTTCATGCAGTTTGTCTATAAACGGATTGATGAAAGCCTTTTTGACAGCCCGGAGACCGTGCGCAGAGCGATTCTGTTCGGCGGCGGCTCCCCGCGCGAACTGCTGCGGATTTTAGAATATGCCAGCATGTTTGCCGATGAAAATTCCGGGCGGATCGACTTAAATGCGTTGAATAAAGCCATCAAAAAATTGGCCGCCCAAACGTCGCAATACCTGACCGAGGATGACCTTACCACGCTCAAAAGACTTAAAGAGGCCAATGCGCTGGGCGTTCCCGTCAGCTTCGATCCCAGCTTTCAAAAGCTGATGGAAGAATTGATCGTCTTTGAATATAATGACGGCACTTACAAACGCGTCAACCCATTGGTCGAAGCATCGGAATTGTACAAGCATTATGTCAAATAACTATGCCGACGAGACCGCCCTGCTATTCCGCCTGTTGCGAACGGAAGCCTTTCGGTTTATCGTCATTCGCTACAATCACTTTTCGCTGATCGAGCGGCTTAAGGCCGATTTGCAAGCCCATTTTCCCGACCGGCCGCTGCGCGAAATGGACGCCGCCGCCGGCGATGACCGCGAATGGATCGCCGCTTATTACAACCTGGGGCGCGGCTTTTTCATCCTTAAAAATTTTGACGACGCGCTAAAAGACGAAACCGACTTCCACGGTCGGGAAACGCCGGAAATCGAAACCCGAAATGAACGACGACGCGCCATTGTCGCCGAGCTCAATCTCCGCCGGGACACCCTGGCCCAATACCCCATTGCCCTGATCGTCTTAGTCACAACCCCCGAAGCCGCGTTTGCCAAAAAAATTCTGCGGAAAATGCCGGACTTGTGGTCGCTCCGCTCCCTGATCATGGATTTGCAGACCGATATCCCGACCCAAGACGCCGATGATCGTTATGCCCGCGACACCCAGAATCTGCCCAAACCGGCCGAAGCCTTAAACCCCAAAGCCGCCGCCGAGTTGGACCGCTTGCTGGACTTGTTGCGCCGGACCCCGCCCGCCGAAACCGCCTACCGCCAAACCCTTTACCCCCAGATCGTCGCTTTGCAGATAGAAGCGGGCCGGTATCCGGACGCCCTCAGCCATTTGGACGCCTGGCAGGAAATTGCGCTGGACACTGCCGCAATTTATTTGAACCGCGGCGATGTTTATCGCTTGACGGGTCAACTGACCGCGGCAACAAACCAATTTGAACAAGCCCTGACCCGCTATGAAAAAGCCGCGGAACCGCATAATGTCGCCGTCTGTTATGAGCGGCTGGGCTCCATTTATCAGGCGCAAGGAGATTTTGGCCGTGCCGCCGGCTTTTTTGAGAAGCGCAAAGATTTAGGTGAAGAATTGTATCGGGCCAATCCGCAGCGGGAAGACTTGAAAAACGGCTTAGCCA
>CAYOLL010000069.1:0-29249 GCA_964404765.1 uncultured Gemmatimonadota bacterium
GCGTCGCGGCGGGCGCGCTCCAGAGACGGCACGGCGTCGGCGGAGGCCAGGTGAACAATATGCAGCTGCGCGTGATATTCGCGGCACAGGTCAATCATCCAGGTGATCGCGTCGTTTTCCCAGGCGCGCGGGCGGGAAGCTAAGTAATTTGTATATGAGCGCGGATTTTGATCGGCCAGAATCGGACGATTGGCGTCAACTTCGGCATGAACCAGCAGCGGTATTTGACGGCGGGCCAGAATCGGCAACGCGGCGCGTAGCTCCTGCTCTTTCGCTTCGGGAAATTCATCAATGCCGGAATGCACCAAAAAGGCTTTGACGCCCAAAACACCGGCATCCAACAGCGCCTCAATGTTGTCGGCGTTGCCCGGAATCAGGCCGGCATGGAATCCGCAGTCCACAAACAGCTTGCCGGCGCTTGCGGCCAATTTTTGCTGCAACGCCGCCGGGGTCGTCGTGACCGGACTGCTGTTGAGCGGCATATCCACCAGCGTGGTAATGCCGCCGGCGGCCGCGGCTTGGGTGGCTGTTGCAAAGCCTTCCCATTCGGTCCGGCCCGGCTCGTTGATATGGACATGAGTATCAACTAATCCGGGCAGCAGAAATCGTTCGCCAATGTCCTCACAGGGAATTCCCGGCGGTATTTGATTGAGCGGAACGACATCGACAATAAGGCCGTTGTCAACAATCACTGCGCCGGCAACCAGCCCGGACGGGGTTACAATCTTTTTGCCGCGGATGGCAAATGCAGTTGGGTTCAAATTATTCATCGCAGCCTCGCGGAAATTCATAATATTATCGGGTGTTTGCGGATGACCCCGGTTAGTTTAGTTGGCTCATAAACCGTTTAAGGAATGTCGATAAAATAAGTTTGGGTTTTGGAATAAATACGCCGGGTTGTGTGACCCTAAGGGTTTTGCTTTTTAACCCTTAGGGTCTGGCCTCTCGGAACACACCCTAAGGGTTGAAGAGCAAAACCCTTAGGGTGAACTTACCCAAAGTTATTAAATTGACGTTCCTTAGTTTTATGTGCGAAACATGCTGTCACCCGTAAGAATGAATTTTTTTTAAAAGGATAAAGTTATGCATTTGGTTGATTTAATCGGTTATGCCGGTTCACTTTTTATTGTGACATCCCTGACGATGAGCAGTATTTGGTGGCTGCGCTGTATCAATGCCGCCGGGGCGAGCACGATGGCTATTTATGGCCTGCTGATTGGTTCATACCCCGTGGTGTGTTTGAATATGCTTACACTTAGTACCAACCTGTTTTACTTGCATCGTCTGCATCATCGTCAGGATTATTTTTCTTTACTGGAAGTAACCGGATTGGAAAGCGGACTGCTAACCAAATTCTTCGTCATTTATCAAGCGGATATCCGAAAACATTTCCCCGAGTTTACGGAAGAGAGCTTACGCCAGGCCACTGTATTTTTCATCCTGCGCAATGTTGTGCCGGTCGGGCTTTTTGCTTACGAAAAAAATCCGGACGGCGAGATTCGAGTGCTGTTGGATTACGTGACGCCCAACTATCGCGATCTCAAAAACGCCCGCTTTGTTTATACTGATATTGCCCACCTGCTGCGAGAAACCGGTTTTAGCTATTTTGTGACCTATAGCGCCGTTCCCGTGCATCAAAAATATCTGAAGCGAATGGGTTTCGAGCAGGATACGCTTGATTCCGCCCGGCTTGTCAAAAAGATTTGACTCCCAAAATTTGGGCGCGTTCAACTGCCGCGGTAGGTCGAATAGCCGTACGGATTGAGCAGTAGCGGGATATGATAATGTCCGCCCGACTCCTGAATTTCGAACATCACCGGAATTGTCGAATAAAAACTCCGGACGTTTTTGGCCTTGAAATAGGACGCGGTTTCAAAAGTAAGCCGGTACAAACCACTTGCCAATGAATGCTCGGCCGGCAACAAATCATTGACGCGCCCATCGCTGTTGGTGACGCCGGAACCAAGTTTTTGCCACTGATCCGCTTCGGCCCGAATCTCCAAAACAATTTCGATGCCGGCCGCCGGCTTGCCCTGCGAAGTATCCAAAACATGACTGGTAATCGGACTTTTCATCTTTCCCTCTCAATAGAATTATTCATAAGCCACAAAGTCACAAAGACTCGAAGAATCCGAAGAATCAAACTTTCAAATCACTTGTTTTTACGAGATTCCAGTATTTTGACAAAAGAGCGGCCGCGGATTTCGTCCGGTGTCAGGCCGGTAGCCTGAGCCTCGTCCAGTGTAATGGCGCCGCAGTTCATCCCGCGCAAAAAATAGTTCAACAAGCCCTGTCCGGTGGCGGCATCATCAAACACGTCACCGACCAAAGTTGCCTGGGCCGCTTTTTCGACAAAGTTTTTTAATCGGATTGAAGCCGCATCAAGTCCGAGCAGAAAAAACAAATAAACTGCCGCATAACGAACAGGTAATTGGGCGGCATGCAAATCCCAGCCTTGATAATAACCGTGGCGCAAGGAATGATTAACATGCCCAAAGCCCAGACGCCAGGCGGCATGGACCACTCTTTGATTTTCCTTTTTTTGTGCGGCTGTCAGCTTTTCGCCGCCTTTTACGGCCCGATGCGGGCCTACCGGCATGACATTGGTGGCCCCGTCCGACAGCCAAATACCGGTGCCGGTCAGCGCGACTTTCATGACATGGCGGGCGAAATCGCATACCGGATGATCCATGGTCTGATGGGCGGCGGTAATTTGGCTGCAAGCCGTGTAGTCATACACGCCAAAATGCGCGCCGGTGCAGCGCCCTTCCGCCGGAGCAACGATCTGCGGCAGCATGACTTCACCGCGATGATTGATGATAGCCTGGGTTGTTTCCACCATGACTTCAAACTTGAGCGAACCGGCAGCCAGATTGGTTTTGTGCTCCAGCACTTTTAGCAAGGCCACCAGGGTGGACACTTGCTCCGGAATTGTAATTTTGGGCAAGGTGGTCACAAAATTTTGTGGCAATTGGCCATTGGTTTTTTCCAGCAAACTGGTAATAAAAATATCCATGGTGCGGATCGAACGCGCTTTTAGTTCTTCGGTAAACGGCTTGATACGAATGCCGACGAAGGGCGATAAAGTGCCTTGCTGCTGCGCTTGAGCCATTTCGTGGGCGGTACGCTGGGCGTCGTGATCTTCTTCGGCATCCGGGCGATTGCCGTAGCCGTCTTCAAAATCAATGCGGTAGTCTTCGACCGGCTCGCGCTGGAGCTTTTCAACGACGCGGTTATAGACTTCGTGGGCCAGCCAGGCCGGGTAGTTGTCCGCTTTAACCTGCCCCGGATTCTTTTTAAACGCATTTGTAAGCGTCTGAATTTCCGCTTTTGTCGTCGGCAATCCGCCGTGACCGGGAAATTCCAGGGCTTTGGCAAATTCAGCAAAATTCGGCGCGTATTCATCCAGCGTTTTGAGAGCGGCCTGGCCCAGCTTGCCGACGGTATTGGCTTTAAACAGTTGCGCGCCGCCGTAAACCGTTTGCACCGGCTGTCTGGCATCAGACTCGCCTTGATAGCGCTGATTAAATTCTTGATTGGCTTTGGCCAATTTGCTTAATTCGCCGTGGATTAATTCCGGTGTGAAAGACATTTTCATGGGAATCCTCGTCATGAGCTAAAAGTTTCCAGGAGTTTTTGTAATCGAATATGGGTGATTTTACTTTGTTCGCCGGCGGCGATTTTAAGCTCTGCTTCGGGATCATTCGGCAAGCGAGCTTCCAGAATGGTCAGCATTTCAGCGGCGCTTTTGCCGGTGGCGCAAACGATGAAGATGTAGCCAAATCGCGCCTCATAGCTCCGATTGCCTTCGAGCAGCGCGCACAATACGTCTTCTGACGCTGTGCGGACGCCGGATTGTTCGCCTTCCGCCCACTGTTTGGTCGTTGCAAATTTCCGGCGCAGAGAATCCGTATCGCCGATTTTCGGATGATGGGTAAAAGCTTCCAGCCAATCCGCTCGGTCCAACTTCTGCCAGATTTGCTCAGCAGCTTCAAACAAGGCGCGCTCATCTTTAAAAGATCGTTGGGCCGCTACTTTTTCAACCCAATTTCGGGAACCGCAGCAACGGAAAAGCGCGGCCGTCAATTCTTCTGTCGGCAGCCGATTCAAAGCGGCCAGGCGTAAATTTGTGCTTTCAGACATTGGGAAGGTCTGCTTTCATCCGTGAATGTGAGTCGTCAGAAAAAGAAAGGTCTAATATCAAAAATCAGGCTGTAAAAGTCAAGAGGCAAATTTTGCAGAGATGGGTATTTTGTGGTCACCTGAATCAATGTGAGATGTTTGGAAGCAGATTTGATCAAGCAGAGTTGGCGAAGGTGTTGCGGGATAAGAACTTTTAATTGGAACATCCATAAATCTTGCATTGCAGACCCGTTGGACATGCAAAATCCAACGGGTTTTTTGTTGTACACTTTTTGTGGATTGTGCTGCCGGACTGCTTGCTTTTGTTAAAAAACCGGCCTGAGCCGCCTAATTATTTTGCAAAAAAGGCCACGTCACAAATTTTAGTAGCAATTTTAATGTCTGCTATGTAGCATTTATGGACGTCCATAACACAATGCCAACCGGTTTTATTTTCACAGTGAGCGCCAATGCTAACCAAAGACCTGGTTCGATTTAAAGCCTTTAAAGGCGAGCTTTTCCCTTTATTTATCAATGCCGCGGATGAAGCCTTGCTAAGCGTAGCCGAGCAGTTGATCGATGTCTTTAAGACTGCTGTCGGCAAGACTCGCGTCGAGCTGCTGGATGATACGCAATTGATTGTCGAAAACGCCCCGACCGAGTTATTGATCGTGCGCGGTCTGGAAAAGTTGCTGCTGGATCGGACGGAGTTTAACGCCGCCCCCGATGACGAGTTGACAGCCTTTCGCCAAAAGATTCTGACCCGGAGCAGTCAGCTTTTGTCATCCTTTTCTATGAGCGAAACCAGCGAATACCAACAGCAATTGGCGCGTGAATTCCATCTGTCGCCGGTCGAATTGGCCGCGCGGCTCTATGCCGATCTGCCGGATTATCAGCCGGTGCTTAGCTTTCGGACGCTTTCGGCGGAACGGTTGCTGCATCGCTATAACTGTGCGCTGGTGCAGGGCCTGCTGCTGCATTGCCAGCAATTGCGTCTAAGCGTGGCCGATACCCGCCCGGCTGTCCTGCGCCAGATTTTTAAATACATGCGTTTTCACCAATTGCTGGCCGATATTCAGAAAACGGCGGACGGCTATCGTATTGTGGTGGACGGGCCGCGCAATCTGTTCTATCAGACAAAAAAATATGGGCTGAGTCTGGCGCAGTTTTTTCCGGCGGCGCTGCAACTGGAACGCTGGCAATTAGAAGCTGATGTTCAACTTAACAATAAACGCAGCCAATCCCTCCGGCTGGACCAAAATAGCTGTCTAAAGCCCTATAGCCGGCACTTTTTTGCCTATATTCCGGAAGAAATGCAATTGTTTCAAAGCGCCTTCGATCAGCAGGCCCCGGATTGGAAAGTCCAGTCGGCAGATGATTTTGTGCCTCTGCCCGGCGAATTCTACTGCTTTCCCGATTATTTATTGACCCACAAAAGCGGCGTGTCCATTGCGGTCGAATTATTCCATCCCTGGCACGCCGCGCATTTGACCCATCGTCTGCAACAACTGGCTGATGTAAAGCGGCCTATCGTCATTATCGGTGTTTCGACGGCCTTAGCGCGGCATGAAAGCACGGCCGGATGTTTGGAACAATCGGCCTATTTCAGCAAATATGGTTTTATCTTTAATCAGATGCCGACCGTCAATAAGCTGTTGCCGATTTTGGGACTCCTAACCGAATGACAGCGATCGCAAATGAAAAGCTTGTCGCTTGGGCCTGAAAAATTCATAAACGCAAGAGTCGCAAAGATGCAAGTGACACAACCGCTTGATTTACATCAGGATACCGAAGCGTTGTACCACAGCAGGCCGTAACGATTTATTTTTTGACAAAATCGTCTATCTTGCGTCCTTAGCGCCTCTTGCGTCGTTTGCGTTAAGCTTTATGAATAATTCATGTGGAAAGAAATAAGCAAGCCCATAACAAAAGGCTAAAAAATGAAGACTTTGTTAATCGAAAGTGACCCGCCGGTGCGGGCGCTGCTAAAGACGACATTAACTGACTGGCAGTTCGACGTAGCCGATTATGCCCAAACTGCTGCCGCCATCGCGCATCATCAGCGGGAGGCTTTCCCATTAATTGTTGTGGGTCTTGGGTTGAACAGCGCTCAGGAAGGCCCGGCGTTATGCCGGCAAATTCGCGCTTTACCCGACGGCCGGCAGCCCGTTATTGTGATTGTAACGGGCACACTGAATACCGGAGATCTGCAAGCGCTGTTAGAGGCGGGGGCCGATGATTATCAGCCGCAGCCATTGCAATTGCCATTGTTCAAAATACGGATGGAAATCGCTACGCATCTGGCGCTGACTCGCCAAAAGCAAATCGCGGCTAACTTTGCCCTGTCTGAAAGCGAGCAAGCGCTGCAAATCTTCTTTGATTATGCGCCGATTCCGATTGTAATGGTTTTGCAAAACCGGCTGTACCGTCTCAATCACGCCTTTCAAAATTGGTTAGGCTATACCCAGGACGAATTAAATACGTTTTCCCTGCTGGAAATGATTCAGCATCTGACATATTCCGATGATTTGGCGGCGGAGACAAAATTGGCCGATCAAATGATCGCCGGACAAATCACCCAATATCGAATCGAAAAAAGATTTGTCACAAAACAGGGGCAAATTGTCTGGGGGGATGCCTTCGTCAAATCGCTTCCGTCGCACCGGCCCAACCAGATTCGCGGCCTTACGATGATACAGGATATTACCGAGCGTAAGGCTGCGGAAGAGCAAGTACGCCTTAACGATGCCCGTTTTCATGCCCTTTTTAAGGGTGTGCCGCATCCGGTTTCGATTTGGCAGCGCCGCGGCCATGACTACATCATGATTGACTACAATGAGGCCGCAGTCACCTTAACGGAAGGTTATGTCAAAAATCTGCTGGGCACAAGCTTTCATGCGCTGAATGTTGATCAGCCCGACTTGAGTGAATGGCTTGAAGAATGCTATCAAAATCAGGGAACGATTACGCGTGAATTTCAATATCAATTACGCGCCACGGGCCGGAACTATCACTTTATCACCAGCTATGTTTTTGTACCGCCGGATATGATAGCGTTGCATTTGGTGGATATCACCCAACTGCGCCTGGCGGAAGAACGGGACCGCTATTTCCGTAAATTTTTGCGCGGCATTTTGGATGCCCTGCCGGAGCATATCGCAATCATTGATCCGGATGGTATGATTGTAGATGTCAACAAGGCCTGGCGCGACTTTGGACATCAAAACGGCTATGACAATTCGACGTGCGGCCTTGGTCTCAATTATCAGGCAACTTGTCAGGCGGCGGCGGATTTTGGGTTTAAAGAAGCGCAAAAGATTGTGACCAATATCCGCGACCTTTTTAACAAGCAAAATGCCCAATTTATGGTCGAATATCCCTGTCATTCCACAAAAGAAAAACGCTGGTTTAATTTGCGCATGACCCGCTTCGAATTAGACCAAAAAGTATTTCTGGTCGCCGCCCACGAGTCAATTACCGAAATCAAGCTGGCCGAAGAAGCGCTGCAGCAATCCGAGCAAAAATATCGCATGCTATTTGACTCGGCAAACGATGTCATTTTAATCATTGATATGGAAAATGACACCATTCTGGATGCAAATCAACGCGCGGTCACCACACTGGGTTACGCTTATGCCGATTTGCGCAAGCTAAGAATTTCCGATATCGCCGATCCGATATATGCCTCACAATCGCAGCAGCAAGTGAAGCAGGAAATTGAAAAATACGGCAGCGTTATTTTTGAGCACAGTCATCGTTGCAAGGACGGCCGGCGCATTCCGGTCGAAGTCAGCAGCCGGCAGATCGAATATGACGGGCGGCCGGCTTTTCTTAGCCTGGCCAGAGACATTACCGAACGCCGGCGGGCCGCGGAAGCCCTGCGGGAAAATCAACGCCATCTGCAAGCATTGATTACCTCCCTGGATGACATTGTTTTTCTGCTCAATGCCGACTACGTTTACTTGCAGTTATGGACGAATCAGCCGGGGAATTTTTATTTTCCCAGCGAGCAGGTTTTGGGGAAAAAGATTGCCGATATTTTCCCGCAGCCCTTGGCCAAAATGTTTGAAAATCATATAGATCGGGCTATCCAAAGCGGGACGCGCCAAACGATTGAATATAAGACATTAGAAAATCCCATCTGGTTTGAAGCCATGGCCAGCCGTCTGGCTCTGCCAGATGAAAAAACGCCGCTGATATCGGTTTTGGTGCGCGACATTACAGCCCGCAAGCGCGTCGAAACCGAACTCAAACAGGCCAAAGAAACTGCGGACGCCGCCAATCAAGCTAAGAGCACTTTTCTGGCCAGGATGAGTCACGAACTGCGGACGCCGCTAAACGCTATTCTGGGTTATGCCCAGATTTTGGGTCGCGATCAGGACCTGAGCCGAAGACAGCAGCAAGCTATCCAAACAATTTACAGCAGCGGCGAGCATTTACTGCGGCTGATCAACGATATTCTCGACCTGGCCAAAATCGAAGCCAATAAACTGGAGCTAAATCCCCAATCATTCCAATTAAGCCATCTTTTGAATGACATCGTGGCCATTATGCGAATTCAGGCCGAATTAAAAGGAATCAATTTGGTTTATCAAGCCCCGGCCATGGCGGATCTTTTTCTGCTGGGAGATGATAATCGAATTCGCCAAATTTTACTTAACTTGCTCAGTAACGCCATTAAATTTACACCCGACGGATACGTCACCTTTACCGTAGAAACGATGCCGGAAAGTGACGAAAGCTTCTGGCGGATTCGTTTTCAGGTAGAAGACACCGGAAGCGGAATTCCGGCCAATCAATTGGAAAACATTTTTCAACCCTTTTATCAATTGAACCCGCAGTCAGAGCAAAACCGCGGCAGCGGTCTGGGCATGGCCATCAGTCAGCAACTGGCCCGGCAAATGAGCAGTCAAATCCATGTTTATAGCGAGGTCGGGCGGGGCAGCTTGTTTTGGCTGGTGCTGACGCTGCCGATCAGCCAACATTCGCGCAGTCCGATAAAAAAACCGACGCAGCCCATCATAGGCTATCAGCATCTTGCCGGAGCGCCGCGCAAAATTTTGCTGGTGGACGACAACGAGCGTAGCCGCTGGATGTTGCATGAAATATTGAAGCCGCTGGGCTTTGAAATTTTTGAGGCCGGCGGCGGATGGGAAGGCTTGCAATTGGCCCAACGACATCAGCCCGATCTGATCTTACTGGACCTGGTCATGCCCGATCTGGACGGCTTTGCCGTTTTGGAAAAGCTGCATCAAATTCCTGAACAAAAAGAGACACTTGTGGTTATACAATCCGCCAATGCTTTTGAGCAGATTCGTCAAAAATGTTTGACGGCCGGCGCCAGCGGATTTATCGCCAAACCGATTCATACCGAAACGCTTTTAGATACCATTCAAAATCTGCTCAAGCTGGAATGGCTGTATGAAGAATCAAAATCGCCGAAACAGCCGGAGCCGGAAGTCATCCGAAAGGATCAATTGCCGGCGGCTGAGGATCTGCAGCGCATTCGCAAAATGGCTAAAGGCGGTGATTTTACAGGATTGGAGCGCCTTATTCGCACGCTGGAATCCGACAATCCGGCCTATGAAGCCTTTGTCCGGCAACTCCACCGATTGTTAAATAACTTTGAATTTGACAAAACCGTTACTTTAATGGATCAATACCTAACCCGGACGAGCCGGAACCAAAAGGAGATATGACATTTCTTCATGAAATGTCATATCTTGTCTCAAAATTTTTGCTCAATGAGAAAAAATTTGCCTTTTTAGATACTAAGCAGGAGTTAAGAAGTGACTGACAATAAAACAATTCTGCTGGTCGACGATACGCCGGCCAATTTGCGGGTTTTGACCTCCTATTTAGCCGATAGCGGTTTCAATTTGCGGATCGCTGTTGACGGCTACAAAGCGCTTGAATTGATTCAGGATTTTGTGCCCGATATCATTTTGATGGACGTCATGATGCCGGAAATGGATGGCTACGAGACTTGCCGTCGTCTAAAAGAGTTACCGATGCTGAAAGAAGTCCCTGTTATCTTTATAACGGCTTTGAGCGATACAGCCAGCAAGGTGAAAAGCTTTCAGGCCGGCGGGGTTGATTATATTCACAAACCATTGCAACAGGAGGAAGTTCTGGCCAGAATTCAAACCCACCTGATGCTGCAGGAGCAAAAGGCGCAGCTACAAGCCCAGGCGACACAACTTAAACTGCTCAACGCCACCAAAGATCGTTTTTTTGCCATCATTGCCCACGATCTGCGCAATCCGTTTGCCAGCCTTAACATCCTGACCGACATGTTGCAAGAAGAAATCAAACCGGAACAAACCAGACTGAATGAACTCGTCAGAGATTTGAGCCGAACAGCAAAAAAATCTTATTATTTGGTACAAAACCTGCTGGAATGGGCGCAGCTCCAGCGCCACGAAACCCGCTATGAACCGGTTGTAATCTCTTTGGCCGAACACATCGGCAAGCAGTTTGACTTTCTTTCGATATCGGCGCAACAAAAGAATATTCGTCTCTGTCAGGCCATCGCGCCGGATGCTCAGGTCTACGCCGATCCGGATATGCTGGCCACAATTCTGCGCAATCTGCTGACCAACGCCATCAAATTCACCCCGCCGGGCGGTCAGGTCGAAGTTTCCGTCCAACCTTATCCACCGGGCCGTTTTTTACAGATTCGGGTGGCCGATACCGGAATTGGGTTGAGTGAAAAAGCCCAGGCGTTGCTATTTAAAATTGACCAGAAATTTCACACCTCCGGCACTGCAAAAGAGACCGGATCCGGCCTGGGCCTGATTCTCTGCAAGGAAATGATCGTAAAACACGGCGGCACAATTTGGGTAGAAAGCAAAGAGGGGCAAGGCACAGCCATGTGCGTAACGCTTCCCACACCTCCGGAGCCGGCCCAATGAACCGACGCGGCGTCTATTTTACCGGCTGGCTCTTGATACTCACCGATTTATTGCTGTCCGGATGCGGAGCTTACGCTTTTCGCGTTACCAATCTGCCCTCGGAAATAAAAACCGTTTTTGTGCCAATCTTTGAGTCCGAATTGCGTAACGAATCGTTGCGTCTCGACCTGAAAAATGACATGACAACGGCTGTCCGCGATGAGTTTGGGCGAATCACCCGCCTGACGCCGGCGGACGAGGAAAAAGCCGACTCCATTTTTAAGGGTGTGCTCAAACGCTACGAAAGACAGGTTTCCAACTATGACGAAAGTGAAAATCCTACCGAATATCGAATTACCCTGACTCTACAAGGTGAGTTTAGAAATAGATTAACGGATGAAATCCTTTGGCAGCAAGCTGCATTTTCCGCTTTCGTTTTTTTTCCGGCGGATAATGCCAAAGAAGATTTGGGCGAGCAGGACGCCGTCAATCAGCTCATTCAGAAGGCGGCGCGCGATCTGGTTTCCGGCGCGGTGGAGAATTGGTAATCAGCTGACATTAAGAAATTTGAAACATATATATATCAAAGGAAACAGCTTAATTGAACCAGTGGTGATATGTCGCCTTTTCTATAAACATGCCACCGCTAGTGCTTGACGGCTTAAATTCGTGTGAACTTTTTCGACGATCAAAACCTGACGGGTTTCCAAAACCCGTCAGGTTTAAGTTCACACGAACTTCGCCGCGTAACACGAGTGCGGTTTGGAAGCAACTTAACCTTCCAAGTCCTGTAAGATACGGATTAAAAGTCAGGATTTACAATACAATAAAAAAAACCGCTAACTATCTATCACATTAGCGGTTTTTTTATTGCTTGAAACAACATGAATTTTTATGAGGCGGATCAATCTATTCGCATTTGTTGCCGAAAAAGTGATCTTTTTCGTCCAATTTTTCTGTAAAACGCAGCGGACAAATTTCACAGTTGACATACATCCGGGTCAAGCGCCACCGCTCTACTGCGGGGTCATCGCTTTTGTTCTCGTAGTCCAGAGTTACATAGAGCGCTTTTTCGTAGGCTTTATCGTGAGTGCCGATGGTAAACACGCCCTTTTGTGTTAGCGTTTTAAGCTTGGGCAAATCCTCTTCAGCGGCTAAGACCCAAATAATCTGGCCTTTAAAGGAATCTAAACTTTTGCGGTTTAGTCCGACAACCTCAATTTTGGTGTGGCCGGTAACGCCCTTAACTTTCTCATGACTCCAGGATTTAAGGGTTTCGAATTCTTTAAGCGTTTCTTTGCTAATCTGATCTTCTACTTCACTAAATACGCCAATCGTTAAAACACCATTGACGGCTTTAACACCGGCCATCGCCGAGAAAACCGGTACGCTTTGCACGACTCGCTCAAGCGGTTGAGCATTCGCCGCGCTTATCGAAATCAACAGGAATGAAAGGGTAAGAAGCCATTTTTTCATGTAGTATCTCCACTGTGAGATGCTTATCGTTTTGTGGGTTTCACAACTTTTCCCAAGTTAATTCTAATGCTTTGCATAATCAACATAAAAGTTAAAGTTTGCCAATATTTTTATTCCACCCAAACTGAAAAATTCAGTAAAACAAGCAATTCTTGGCTTGATTACCGGGTCAACATTAGTGTTTCAGGTTTATGTCAACATAACGCCGCTGCGCGAATCGCCTTATTCGCGCGGGACGGACATCAGCGAATTAGCACCAAACTTCCGACATGACTCGCGCCTTGATTCGGACGGATTTGGTAGAAATAGATACCGCCCTCCAGCTTTTGTCCGTTGTTATCAGTGCCGTCCCAAACCAGCGGACGAATATAGCTGTCCAGTTTTCGCACCAAATAGCCGCGATCATCAAATATTTCGATGGTCAGCTCTTCCGTAGTCCGAAGATTTGCGCCAAAGTCAAAGTAGACCAAATCGTTATAACCGTCATAGTTAGGCGTAAAAGGATTTGGCCGAACCGTCAGATTGCTAAAAATATTAAGGGCGCTGAGAACATTTCCCTGGGTCAGAAACAGGCCGAAATCCGGACGCTGGAAGCGAATAGAATCCGGCGCGCTGTTGGAAGCCGGGGGTGCTGACGGCAAAAACAGGAGATTGCTCACCAGTATTTCATGGGCGGCCGGCTCCGCCTGTCCACCTAAAAATACCCAATTTACGCCATCCCAATAGAATATCCGGATATCATCTTCTTGCGAAGGATCAATCCCAGCGTTAACTAAATCGGCGGGATCGTAATGGATACGAAGCCGGGCGGCATACCCGGAATTGAAGCGCAGGTTTCGAATTACGGCGTTATCCCGATAGCGTTGAATTATAAATTTCATGCTGCTGAGCAGGGTTGACTCAATGCGCGGATGGTTGCCGTCCGACGGGATCATGTCCGGATGCAGCACAGCGCCATTTACGGTCAGCGGATATGACATCAGTGGCCTGACGGTCAATGTTTCCGAAACCGCTCCGGCCGGGATGAATAAATAGCTGTCATTGTCACTCAGCCCGTCCGCTTTGGCTTTGGGGATAAAAAGAAGATTGTCGCGATCGGGATAAATCAAATGGCGCATATCTAATATGATGGAATCGCTGACAACCCGGGCGGTATGGAGCGGCCGAAGCGGATTGTCAAAAGGCGCTAATTTGTCGTAGAACTCGGCAAAAACATGCTTAACGCCATCGCCGGGTGGTAGTTGCACAATCAGCTCCAACGCTGTTTCGCAGGCGGGTCCGGTATGGACACAGGCGGTATCCAGACTGGCGGCATAGTCATTATGTCCGGCAATTCCCCACACGCGCACCCGCCAGCCGATGCTGTCCACGGCGCTTAAATAGAGTTTAACGTCATTTTCGTAACTTACGATCGCGTTGCTGGTAGCGGTAGCCAGATTGCCGATGGTTAAGTCTACCTGAACCGGTGGCGTATTATCGATCCGAAAGTGCAAGTCCTGCTTGGACCAGGGGCTCCACTTGGGAATAATATCGTTCAGCAGCGAATCATAAACGATGCCGTCGGCAACACGCACCCGCACGAAATAGATACCGTCTGGAAGACTTTGCCAGAGCGGATCGGTTGCAAAAATTTCCGGACTTAACATCAGCGTATAACGTGTGTCGGACGCCGCCAGACCGATTGTGTCGATGGAGACGATATTAAACAGCGGCATGGAAAAATCCGGATTATCGGCGACCTGGATATGTAAACCGCGCATGGGATCGTTTTCCAGATCGCTATAATCCCAACTAAGGCTTTCAAACGCTTTTTCGATGTCCGATATGTAGGGCGCATTGAGTGGCGCTTTTGGTTCAATCTGCAACGGCGGATTGGGGCTGTCATTAAAGTTTAGATTGCCGTAATGCAGGCAAAGATTACCGGCAGGCGTTTGACCCACCCAGGCAATATCCAATTCATTACGGGCATCGCGGCGGGTCACGACATTCCAGGCCGGATCCATAATATTTTCGATAATCGGCCACTCCGGCAGCCAGCCAAGGCCAAAGCGACGTTGGGCATAGAGAAGATGCAAGCCCGGCGCCAAATCCGGATAGTCCGGATCGCCGCCTTTATAATAGGCGCCCCAGATGATGTGCAGGTCGTTTCGATTGGAAATGGCAATGGCATTTTCACCGAGCAAGGCAAATTGGTGGTTTATAAACAAGGCTTCGGGCGCAAAGGCCCATTTCCCATCCGGCTGAAACATGCGATAATATAAACCGCTGGTCTGGGCTGCCGGCAAAATTTCGTTCCAGATAATATGAACAGCGTCGTTAAAATCCACCGCCAACGCCGGATACAACGATGCGGCGGATGATTCCGACACATTGTAGGTGTGGCTATCCCAAACGGTTCGTCCATTCTGCTCCTGACCAAAGCGCAGCATAGTCTCAAAATTATCGGCGCGATTATCCATCCACGTTACATAAATTCTGTTGCGGGAATCCTTTGCAATTTTTGGCGTAAGGGATAGGGCGTAGTTTTCGCTGAGTGGCACGGTAGCCGGCTCTGCGACGGGTTCGGGCGCGCCGCCGGTATCAATCCGGTATTCCGTCCGCAGGTAGACGATCTGCACAGCATTGGTATCATGGATCGGCGTACCATAACAAACGTGCAAAATGTGACTTTTTTCCACGGGTTGCAGGACAAAATTCGCATCAATGGCATATATGCCATCGGGCAGCAATTGCGCGTAGTCCGCCGGCCAGCGCCACGTTTTGCGCGCCGGGTCAAATACCGCGGCTTTGTAACCGATAGTTGAGCCGTCCAGCGCCGGATGTATCCAGATCATGTGCAAGTTATCATGGGCGTCAATTTCCAGCGACGGATTGGGCGGAAGCACACGACAGCCCGCCATGTCAATCATAACGACGACGGATGGCGGCGTTTCAATGCCGCTCGGACTAAAACGCTGATAATAAATCACACCCAGCGTGTCGGCCGCACGCGCTTCGATAGCGACGTATACCAGGTGCAGATTGCCGAAGCTGTCGCGCGCCAGCGGGCGCCCGGTTCCCAGCGGCGAATACAGGCTGCTGTCGCCAAGACAGTCCGGCCAGACTATTTCGAGCCGGTCTACAACCGGCATTGTATAGGTTAGGTTTGCCGCCATAGCCATATTCGGAAAACAGCACAGCGCCATCAGCAAACACATGGTTTTTTTATTGAAATCGCAGATTTTATCAATCACGTCAGAACCTTCAAATCATAGAGAAGAATGGCGACACGATCCTGTTGCGCTAAAAAATTACCCAAACATTTGCGAATGTTGTAGCTCAGATTAGTAATCTGAGTATACATGGAAAAAGCACAGAATGCTATTCTGTGCTACAGTTGCGGTCTACCACGTTATGCTTTTTCGGCGGATAGAATTGCTGCGGCCGCTCTTCTTCCGGCCTGACCGTCTAAAACATCAAACATAATTTGATTCCACTTGTGACGGGCAGGGGCTTGCCTGGCTGGAAATTGCAGCACGTCGTCAATAACCGTTTTCAGATCGTCAAACGTGTCAATTTGATATGATATTTCTGTCAACATTTGGGCAATTAAGTCTGATTGACGTTTGGCCTGGCCAACACGAAAAGTGATGAGCGGCTTATCTAAGGCACAGAACTCGGCAATAATCGAGCTCGTATCGGAAACCATGACATCCGCTAACATCAAATAGGGCAGGGTGTTTTTGTCATCCAGAAATGTAATTCCGGCTGTTTGGCGCAATTTGTTGACAAAGCAGGCCGACGTCCAATTGTGAACCGTTACCAGAATGTGATACAAACCCACCAGTTCTCCGATACGATCCGCCCAGCGTACGACGGCCGACATGCCCGATCCATCCCAGGTTGCGCTGAATAAAACGACCGGTTTATTCTCCGTAAAGCCTAATTTTTGGCGCAGCGCTGCTAAATCCGCCGCTGTGATCGATCCGTCAAAAGCCGGGTCCAGCTTGGGAAATCCCACAGCAGTCATTGTTTTGATGCCGGTCTGTTCCGCCAATTTAACTTCGGCGGAGGATGTCGCCAAAAATAGATCGAAAGCATTGTAACTTTCGGCTCTGATAAAATTTTTAAAGCAAAAAGCGCCGTGTCGAAGACCGATTTTGCGGATCGGTGCTTCCGGGAACAAATGTAAAGCGTGGCGGGCCATGATAAGGGTTTTGGGAAACTGGGGATACAGGCGGGATTCAACGCCGTGCGCGGCCAATTCTGCCTGAATAGCGCGATTTTTGGCAATAATCAGAACATTGGGCAGATAGCTTCGGACGGGCTCGAAAATGACATAATCCAGATATTCAGCACAGTAAAAGGCCAGTTCCGGGTTACGGTTAAGCCAATACAGGCAGCGCCAAATCAGGCGGTACGGCAGCCAGAGCAGATAGTAAGAAAGAACCATGTAACTATGCCTTTAGGCCGACTACGGCCCACATCCGGCCGGTCCGGCCGCCGCTGCCCCGGTGAGAAAAATACAAATCCGGCTGACACATGGTGCAGGCATGTTCCAGATAGATGTGCCCGGAGTACAAGCCCTGATTGATGAGTTGAAAATGGGCAATAGACCACATATTCAGAAAGTATTTAGCGCCTTTTTGCTCAAAAAAGATACACTCATAGCCGAGCAGCGCTTCAAATTGATCAATGACATCCCGCTGTACTTCATAGTGGCACGGCCCTAACGATGGCCCAACCACGGCCAGAATATTTCCCGGTTCGCAGCCGTAAGTATTGACCATCTTGATCACGGCTTTGGCTACAATCGACTGATGCAAACCGCGCCAGCCGGCATGAATGACGCCGATAACTTTTTTTTGCGGATCCGCCAGAAACAGGGGTATGCAGTCCGCCACACCAATAACGGCAAATAGGCCGGGTTGATCCAAAAAATGACCGTCGCCGGGCTGACCGGAATTTTCAACGCAGGTTTGATCATAAATAATATCACTGTGAATTTGGGACAGGGCGATGAACCGGTCAGGTGTGCAATCCAGATAATTGGCCAGTCGCCAGCGATTTTCGTCCACAAAAGTTGTTTCGTCGCCGACTTTGTAGGACATATTCAGGGAGTCGTACGGTGGCAGGCTAATGCCGCCCTGCCGAGTCGTCATCAGGGCGATAAACGGGCCGGCAGCCTCCATCGGGGCGATGTGGCGAAAGCTGTTTGGGGAAAAGGAAGATGTGGACATTCGGTTATAAACCTTTCGCTGTCTATATAACTTGACGGCGAATTTGAAGTTGAGGCTGTCAAGCTGCTCACTTAAATTGCGTAAAAGCCTGGGCGCAAGCCAGGCAGATTTTTTCCATGCTTTCCGCCAGAAAAAAATGGGAGGTCATCGGCTGCTGACAGCGGGCGCAGGCGGATTCGACAAACAATATAAAATCGTCACAATCCGTCCAGTAGCTGCAAAAAAGCCGGGGCGGTTTTTTGTTCTTGTTCGGGTCGCTTTGGCTGTGTGTTTGCCACTCATGAAAATGCTTTTCGCAGAGCAGCAGCTTTTTTTCGCTGTCGTAATAGTAGCTATCGGTCAAAAAAGCGCTGCAAACGGAACAGCACGGCACGGCGTGAAACTCAAACCGGTGACAGGCGGAAGCTTTAGCGCACTCCCCTTGCATTTTGCGCTTCCAGCCTTCGCGGTAGATAAAGGCGGACAGCGGCATTTCTTGGCGCACGTCGCGTCGCTCCGGCTTGCCGATGGTCAAAATACCGACCACACGGTAACCGTCCGGCAGTTCCAGATGACCCTGCAAAGCGGAGTCCAGACCTTTAATCGATAAATCCATATTGACCTGGCTGTAGCCGAAGCCTTCGTTCAGAATGGCCAGCTTCATGCTTTGCAGGATGGCGCCCACATCTTTAAACAGGGTCATTTTAACGCCGTCTTCCACGAAGGCCGGGCCGGAAAAAAGCGGCGCAACTTTGGATTCATTCGCGCATAACACCAGCGTGACGTTGGCATTTTGCGCAAATTGGCGCGGCTCCTCCGCATTTAAACCGATAGTGGCCAGCATCGGATTAGATTTGAGCAGGATGCCCATAATCCGGCTGAAATTCCGCCAGAATTCGGCGTGGCGTTCGCGCAAGACAATGCATTTCCAGGGCTGCAGATTAAAGCCTGTGCCTGTCCACCAGCCAGCCTGGACAATCCGCTGAATCTGCTCGTCCGTGACTTCAGCCGTCCCGCCGGCCTGCATTTTAACTTGGCTTAACTCGCTAAAATCCATAACCATCCCCTTATTTTGTAATATGATTCCAATGGAATAGCAAACTGAAGTTTGCAAGCGCTTACGGGCAACCTGAAGTTTGCTATTCCGTTATTATTGATACACGGGCAGCACGATGGAAAATTGACTGCCATCGCCAGGCTCGCTGTGCACCGTAACAAATCCGCCGTGGGCTTCCACATAGCGCTTGACTAAGGCCAAACCGTAGCCCATGCCGTCTGAAACGTCAGTCCGGCTGGCGCGGAGCTGGTAAAATTGTTTGAAGATTTTCTCATGTTCGACTTTAGGAATGCCGACCCCGCTGTCCCGGACCCGAATTAGAACATAAGTTTGATCATTTTTTGGGATCTGCAAGAGTTCAACTTCCGGCATGTCCGCAGTTAAACGCATGGCTTTAACGCTAAATGCCAGACGATTTGGGCGCGAAAATTTTATGGCATTGGTCAATAAATTTTCAATGACTTGTTGAATACGTATCGGATCTATTTTAAGACTGAAAGATTGAAGCGCGGGTTCAATCTCGGTCGAAAATTCGTAGGCGGCGTCTTGATAACGCTCATAGATAGTGCGTTTAATCAATACTTCATTATTAATGGCCATATTTTGCAGATAGTCGTAGGCGTTAATCTGGCTAAACAGATAGTGTTCCTGCCCAATTTCCATCCGGGCCATGGCCAACAATTCGTTGACTAATTTCTCTTCCCGTTTGACATTTTCAATAATTTTTTCAATGAACAAGTGTGTTTTTTCTGCCGGCAGATTTGGCATCGCTAACATTTCGGCATAGCCGTAAATTGGCGTCAGCGGCGTTCGCAGCTCGTGGGTGATGGCGTTTAAGAAGTTTGCCTTGGCCAGCTCCAGACGGCGCGTTTCGGTCATATCGCGGAGGACAATCACCACGCCGATGACTTCGCTGTTTCGGTCATAAATAGGGGACCAGCTTTTGGTGATTAAGCGTTGGAGGCCGCTTTTAGTAACAAGAATGCGATGATGGGTTTGGGCGGATAAAAGCACGGTATCGTTTTTTAAAAATTTGGGGATGTTTTCATCAATCGGCTGGCGGGTCTGCTCATCCAGAGTACAAAAAACGCGGGCCAGCGCGCGCCCCTCGGCATCGGCCTGGCTCCAACCGGTCAGGGATTCCGCGGCTTTGTTTAGTGAAACAATGGAGCCATCGGTGTTTGTCGTGATGACGCCGTCAGAAATGGCCAGCAGCGCCACGCGCAGCCATTCTTCCGAAGCGCGCAGACCCTCTTCCATCCGGCGACGGGCGGATATATCCTCACATGTCGTAACGGTCCCAAGCGGGGCGCCGGAGGCATCCAGCACAACATCCGAGTTGAGATAGACCGAAAAGCTGCTGCCGTCACGACGGACATTCCAACTTTCGCGGCTGCGGTGGACCTCTTTTTTCTGAGAAGCCGCATCCTTTTTTTGACGTTGATCCGGCGAAAAGATGCTGATGTTTTGTCCGATCAACTCCTCAACCCGATAGCCGTGCATACGCGCCTCAGCCGGATTGGTGTAAATGATTTGGCCGTTTACATCGGTAATGGTCACACCGAGTTGCATGGTTTCTACGGCTTTTTTAAGTTGCAGCAGCGACTCCTCGTCTTTTTTACGCTCGCTGATATCGCGATCCAGCGCGATCAAACCAAAGCGCTTACCTGTGGCATCGTATGTCACCGAAATGGTTGCATCGGACCAAAAAGTCGTTCCGTCTTTGCGTTTTTGGCGATATTGGCCTTCCCAAAAACCGTTTAGGGAAGCAAGCTGCAAGCGCGTGACCTGGTTAGATTTCTCAGCCGCTTCGACAACGTGGGAAATATGTTTGCCAACCATTTCCGCCGCGAGAAAGCCATACAGGATTTCTGCGCCGCGCCCCCAATAAGTGACCCGCCCGTCAAAATCCAATGCAATTACCGATTCACGGACACTATCCAGCAGCAGCGCCTGAAAGCGTAGCTGTTCTTCGATCAGACGCTTTTCCGTTACATCCCGCGCCAGCCCTTGCGTGCCGATAAAAGTATCTGCGCTCGGCTCCACCGACGTATATAATCCTTCGGCTTCGACGCTGAAGACGGGTGTTGTTTCTGTCGGTTTCTCCCGTCCGCCGACCAGCAGGGTTGCCCGAGCAGCGCCCAACAGACGCACATCAAAAAACAGGGTGCGTCGCCCGCCGGTGCGCCGCTCATTGATGTGAAACCGCGCCCGCTCACAATCTTCAGGATGGATGTAGTCAAAAACATTGCGCCCGATCATCTCTTCCGGCTGATAGCCATAACGGGTGACGACGTGATTGATATAGGTAATTTTTCCAGTCGCATCCAGGCGGAAAATAATATCCGGGATTGATTCGACAATCGAGCGAAGCTGCTGCTCGGTTTCGGCAGGATGAGGTGACGGAACGGCCTGACTTAAACGCCGCAGGCGGGCATTTTCCAGAGCGCTATGAATTGCCAGCTCCAGCAGTCGCGGATGAGCCAATGGCAAAGCCACATAATCCGTTACGTCGGAGGCGCGCATGGTTTGCAGCAAAAGCTCTACATCGTCCGATTCGACCAACCAGACGATGGCCGATTGCTTGCACTTTTCTTGCAGCGCTGTGCGGCATCTCGTGTCTTCTACGTCCAGCAGGCGCAATTCAAACAGAATAATGTCGGATTTCAATTTTTCGCAGATTTCCAGACCGAAGTTGCCGGTCTCGGCTTCGTGAATTACATAGCTGCTTGACTTCAAGCGGGACACGATTTGCCGGCGTGTCTCTTCGTCACGATGAACAAGAATTAGGATTTTATTTTGTGAAGCTCGCATGAGGTCCCCGGCTGGCAGCCGCGTTTTGATCCGAATATAACTTGCGCAGTGAGTCACCGTTTAAGATTTACAACCCACGGCTCAGCTTTCAAAATGCTAAAAGGATTGAAACTAAGCAAGGGCAAAAGTACACCGGCCTAAATTTGGGCGGCCAATTCCGACTCGATTTCCTGCATTTTTTGGATGATTTGCGCAATGCCGATACTGCGCATACAGTCAAATGTTTGGATGGGACAGCTTTTTTTGCCGTGCGCGCCACAAGGCCGGCAGGGTAGCTTTAAGCCGGTTTCCACGACTTTGTCATGGGGACCGACCGGATAGAAGCCAAAGTCTTTGACGGTTGAACCAAAGACGGCGATAACCGGCGTGTCAACGGCCATAGCAAAGTGCTGCGGCGCAGAATCGTTGGAGATGAGCAGCTTGCACTCGGCGATCCGCGCAAAGCTTTGCGGCAGCGTATCCAGGCCGACCCGGTTTTCTAAGCGCGGATGCCTGCCGTTGACCAATTCCAGAATTCGGGTGGCGACCGCGGCATCACCTTTGCCGCCGATCAGGCGCAGGGGCTTTTCCTGCATAGCAGGATGGCAAATCAGCTCGGCCCACTTTTCTTCGGGATAGCGCTTGGTGTTCCAGACCGAGCCGGGGGCCAGGCCGATTGTATCGGTTTTTCCGGCCTGAACCTGCAGACGCGGCAGGATGATAGAGGTGTCCGGATCATCCCAATAAGCGCGTACCAGGCTTAAGTTTCGCACAATACAATGCTGAGCCCGAAGGTAAGGAACGCGGTGCGTGTAGAAGATGTTACGGGTGTACTTGCGAAAGCCATAGCGGTATTCGGCGCTGATCAGGCGGGTCAAGATGCGGCTGCGCAGCAGTTTGTGCGGGGAAAAAACCGCTTTAAATCGGTATTGATTAAGCCGACGAGCCGTGCGAAGAAGTCCGGAAATTCCGGCGTCGCCGCCCGTTTTATCAAAAATAAGCGCCTCATCTACAAACGGACAATTGCCGGCAATATCGCGGCCGGCCGGGATAGTTAGAAAAATAACATGCGCCGCCGGGTCTTTGCGCTTGATGTATTCGGCCATTGGCAGCGACAGGACAACGTCGCCTAAAAAGGCTAATTGAATGATCAGGTAGTTGTTCAAGCGCTATGTCCTCATTTAACCCGCAGCACGACCATCGTCATATCGTCATCGTTTTCGCGACCTCTGGCAAACCCGTCGCAGGCTTTGTAGGCCCAGGTAACAACATCTGTCGCCGATTTCGCAGCCCGGCAAGCGTCGGCTAAAGCTACTTCCAATGCATCAAATCCCCACATCTCGCCCTTGGCGCTAAAGCGCTCGACAAAACCGTCGCTCAGTTCGATTACAAAATCGCCAGGCTTAAGTCGTATTACCTGCTCTTGCACAAAAATTTCATCTAACAGGCCCAGCGGCGGGCCGTCCAACTCGATGCTGATCAGTGTTTGTGTCGCGGCATCGTAATAGTAGGGATACGGCATCCCGGTCGAACTGATGGCGATGGATAATTTTTGCGGGTCCAGCAGGCCGATGCTAAAACTCATGCCCATATAGTTTTGGGCAATGGCGCCTTTGAGCGCTTTGTTCAGATTGGCTACAATTTCCAGAATGGATGCGCCTTCCTGCATCGTCTTGACCGAGGCGATAACGGCCATTTTGATCATGCCCACGACCAGACCGGCCGCCACGCCATGACCGGTGGCGTCGCCAAGCGCTACCAGATAGCGCCCATCAGACAGTTGCACAAAATCAAAATAGTCGCCGCCCACTTCTGTAGCCGTTCGCATTCGCCCGACGATTTCCAGATTTTCCAGATCGACATTTTCTTTGGGCAGCATGGAAAGCTGCATCTCTTTGGCATAATTCAATTCGTTGGTTTTGCGCTGCAACTCCATTTTTTGGCGGACGCGCATCCGCGTATACATGACGCCGCCAATGATAAAAAAAACAGCAAGCGCAATCTCCAGCGCATAAAACCAGCTGCGTTTCCAGACCGGCGGGATGATGCGCACTTTGACCGATGCGCCGCCGGCGCTCCAAACACCGTCCGGATTAGCGCCGCGAACTCGAAAAGTGTAGTCGCCGCCATCCAGGTTGGTAAAATTGATATAGTTGCGGCCGCCGCAGTAAATCCAGTCATCATTCAAGCCTTCCAGAATGCAGGCAAATTGATTGCGGGACGGATCGCGATAATCCAGCACGGCAAAATCGAACGAAAAAAAGTTCTGCTGATAGGACAGCGCAATGGAATCGACGGCAAATACCGAGCGGTCAAAATCGACCGGCTTATCAAATATCTCAAAGCCGGTAATGGCGACGGCCGGAACCCGGACATCCGGCGGCTGCGGATAAAAGCCGTTTAGACCCACGCTGCCGCCGAAAAACAGTTCGCCCGTCCAACTTTTGTGGGCAGCGCCCCAATAAAATTGATTGCTCAGCAAGCCGTCTTTTTTGCCGAAATTACGAAAAGTCTCCGTGCGCGGGTTAAACTTGGACAGCCCGTTATTGGTGCTTAGCCAAAGATTGCCGTAATCATCGCCTAAAACCCCGTAGATGACATTATTGGCCAGGCCGTCAGCCTCGGTATAGCGGGTAAATAGCCCGGTCTGCGGATCAAACTTGTTGAGGCCGCCGCCAAAAGTCCCCAGCCACACCATGCCGGTCGAATCCTGATAAACGGAGATGACGCTATTATAGCTCAGGGAACGCGGATTAGCCGGATCGTTCTTGTAGACTTGGAAGCGCTCTGTATGCGGATCGAAATGGTTAAAACCATCCCAGGTGGCGATCCACAATGTCCCGTCCGGGTCCGGGAAAATGGCTTGAATTGCATTGCTGGAAAGACTGTGCGCGGTTGAATCTGTAGTATAATGCTTAAAGGCCATGGTTGCCGAGTCAAGTAAATTCAGCCCTCCACCGTCTGTGCCGACCCATATTCGGCCCGCCACATCTTCGCACAAAGCATTAACGACGGAATTGTTGATGGCAGTTGGATTATTTGGATCCGGGGGAAATGTTTGAAAAGAACCTTTTTGCCGATCCATGAGCGCCAGACCGCCGCCACGAGTGCCGACCAAAAAACGACCGGCCCGATCTTCCAGCAAAGCCGATACGACCGGATTGTTCAATGTGCCGGGCTTGTCATAATCGGCCCAATGCATAGTGGCCCGATTCGCTTTTCGATCATATTGCAATAGCCCCGAATCGTCGATGCCGATCCATAAAGTGCCAGCCTTATCCTGAAAAACCGAGCGCACCGGGTTGCCGCCAACATTGGCATGATCCCGCAAAATCAGACGCCAAAATTGCTCCTTATTTAAATTAAGCCGACTGATTCCACCGCCAGCCGTGCCAAACCATAAGGAGTTGGAGCGGTCACTAAGAATACAGCGCAGATCATCATGGCTGAGACTATTATTTTGATTCGGATCATGCCGATAACGATAGGCCTCCCACTTCAGACTGTCGGGGCGATTTCCGGAAACGATCCTAGCTCGCACTAAGCCTTTGTCTCCGGTCGGCAACCAAAATTCGCCGGTAGCGTCCTGATGGATTGCTATATAGCTATTTTCATCCAGAATCTGCCTATTTTCGGCGTAAAAGTAGCGATAAAAGCGCCCGGTCTCCGGCTCATACAGATTTAAACCGTTCAGTGTCCCGATCCAAAGCCGATTTTGCGCATCACGCCAAGAGCTGCGAATTTCATTGCCGCTAATACTAAACGGATTTTTTGGATCGTGACGATAATAGGTGCGTTGCTCGGTCCGCGGGTCGAAAAGCAGCAAGCCGTTGTCGGTGCCAACCCAAATCCTTCCGCCCGGGTCGGCCTGAATCACGCGAGAGCGATTCTCATGCCAGGTGATCTCCGATTCGTAATAATGCTTGAACTGTGCCGTTGCCGGGTCGAATCGGGCAAAGCCGCCACCCAGCAGGGCAATCCATAGCGCGCCGGTACTATCCTGGCAGATATCCACCACGGCATTAAAAGCGGCGGTGTACTGTTGATTCAATTGGGTTAAATATTGGGTAAACGTCTCGGTAACGGGATCGAACCGCATCAAACCGCCGCGCAGCCCGCCCAACCAGAGAATATTTTGATCGTCAACATACAAGGCCCGAATGTAATTATCGGCCAGCGACGTGGTGTCGCCCGGCGTATTTTTGTAGACCTTAACATTATAGCCGTCATAGCGATTCAAACCGTCAAACGTGCCGATCCAGATAAAACCGTATTTATCCTGGACGATGTCGAATACGGCGTCATTGGATAGCCCCGTGTCGGTCGTCAAGCGGTCAAAAGCGATCTCATACTTTTGGGCAAGACTGCCAAGTGGAAGACCAAAAATTATAACCATCATGGACAGGATGTACTTACGGAAGCTTATTCTCGTCATAAAAATCCGAACTTGCCTTAACCTGAATTATTCACCACGAAATACACAAAATACACGAAAGGATCAGCAATTCCCGCGATCTCCTGAAAGATGTCATTCCGGCACGATTTTAGCCGGAATCCTGGCCGATGTTGCAACAAGATTTCCGCTAAAAGTATCCGGGAATAACAATTTTGGTGACTTTAAGGCACGTTCCAAAAGATATCGGGAATTGCTGTGAAAGGATTGTCGTTTCAAAATTTACGCATCCAAAACGGGAAAAGTAAAGTTTTAAATCTGAGTTTGATAAACCCATCCCGTCTGCCCGGGAGCAAACTAAGTCTGCATTGAATTTTTCAGGTTATAGCAACAATTCCTCTGAAATAACCGGCACAGTATACGGCAGTTTCTTCCGAAATTGCAAGATTTTTTGTGTCGAAGTTGTTGAATAATCCGGGCTGCTTGATTAAAAAAGCGCTTGCTTTTTTTTTAGATTATACTGTATACTTACGACAGTTTTGACTTTCTGACGATTATCTTACGCTGTTCCATAAAACTACACCCAAACATTTGCATTATCCGTGAGAATCTTAACCGCAAAGTTCGCCAAGTTTATCGCAGAGTTTCGCTAAGTTTTTCTTTTGCGTAACTTTGCGCCATACTCTGCGGAACTCTGCGGTTAAACGTTGCGGCTTGCCGCCTTATGAATTGACAGGAGAGTGACGTGAAGTTTCTATATCAAAAAAAGTCGCGCGCAACAGCGCTTATAGGGATATGGCTGTTGTGGTTAACAATGTCCGGCTGCGCAGTCCAGATGGTAGCCGGCTATGACTCCCAGACCGAGATGGAAGTCACGGAGCTGCATCGTAAAGTCGAGCGCTTCTTAATCCATTTACAGCACACAGTTGGTATGGATGAGGCCAAATTTGCCAATAATCGTTTATTTTATGACGAGGCTCTGGCGGATTTAAGCGTGCTGCGGCTGCGTGTTTCGCTAATTCCCAAAAATGATATAACGATGAAACAGTTAGCGGTGATTGAGGAAAATCTGGTGTTGCTGGAAAAGTTGCACAAGCTGGAATTTTCCTATCCTGATGAGATTGATCCGATTCGAAATGCGTTTACAGTATGTTTTACGGCGATTTTAAAATTTGAAATGGCGAAAAAGCGTTAGGTTCAAAAGCCTGAATTATACATGTGTGTTTAAACAGGAGGAGAGGATGGCGCTTCATTTGGAAGATCTGTTAAAAGAAATGACTGGCGGCGCAAAAGGCGTGCTGGTAGAAAAATGGCCGGCCATTAAAGGTTATGCCGAGCCGGAGTTTAAAAAGATTGCCCAAAATCTGATTAAAATTGAAGCCTTAAAGCTTGAGGGTAAGCTGACCGAAGAAAAAGCTAAGCTCCAATTTGAGATGCAAACAAATGCCGCTAAAAGCGTTTTGTTAACGGTCGAGGGTTTGGGTAAACTGGTCGTCGAGCAGATGATTAACGCGGCATTGTCTGCGATTAAGGCGCCGGTTAATAAAGCCATCGGTTTTGGCTTGCTTTGACAAGTATCATGCAACAAAAGACCCGCTGGACTTTGCCTGTCCAACGGGTCTTTTTTATTATGATCTGAACGTCGGCAGTGCACGATTTTTCAGACATTCGGACACCACAAATAAATCCGTTAAAATACGCCAGCAAATTTGTAAACACCGCGCCCTTTCCAAGACCTTTAAACTATTCCCGGATCAGCGCCAACCCTGCATTCGTGTTCAGTCGGATATCGCTGTGTGGATCGGCATAAATCGCCGTGACCGCCTGTGGCAAATCGGTTATTTTTGGCAACCCCAAATTTTCCGACCAATTTTACAAAGTATATAAGGAAATTATCTTGAAGATTTGCCGCGGATCGACTATTATAATGATACGCAGAGCAGTTTCATAGACTCTTTCGGGGGAAAGCCAATGAAAACTACATCTTATTTTTTAGGACTCCTACTGGTTTTTTTATCGTGGGTTCCAATCAGTCACGCCGCAGATGAATCTGTCGAGGGATTTTGGGCCGGCGCCTATACTTTGGAAGGTAAAGCCGTTTTTATCACCACCACTTTTAGCAGCCAGAGTGGAAACGTAACCGGAACTTTGGACAAACCACGTCAATCCATCTATGGACTGCAATTATCGAATCTTCAACAAGATGACGTGCGCTTGCAGTTCTCTCTGCTGGAGGAAATGGCAACTTTTTCGTTTTCGGGTGAAGTCAATCACGGCCGCATTACGGGAACATTGAAGCACAACAGTACGCTCGGCGATTTCTATCTCTATCGCGTAATTCATGTCCCGCAAGACATTTATACAGCCTACAAAGGTCGCTATAAATTTGATAATGGCGGTAAAATCGTTAGCTTTGAGATTAAATCTTCCGGCAAAGACCCCGCGCTGCATTATATTGAGAGCAGTTCGCAAATCCACTTATACCCACTGACGACGACGACCTTTTTGTCACAAAATTTTGAAATTATTATGTTTGGCAAAAATAAAGCCGGCGACGTCATCGGTTTGCGCAGCAAATTCGGGACTGAACCGGAGCGCACGGCCACCCGAATAGAATAGTTAGATAGGCTGTAGGTTGTTAGACTATAGGCTTTTAGGATAAGTCGGCCTACAGTCTAAGTTACCTTCAGTCTAAATAACCTAAATGGAGCTTTTCATGAAAACATTGTTGCAAAAAATTGCCCATGCCCGCTCCGGGGACAAAGGCGATACAGCCAACGTCGGCGTGATTGCCTACAAACCGGAGTACTACCCAATCCTCCTGCGCGAGTTGACCCCCGAACGGGTCAAGCAGCACTTTACCGGGATTTGTTTTGGCAAGGTTGAGCGATTTGAATTGCCAAATCTGCATGCGCTCAACTTTCTGCTGCATCAGTCTTTGGGCGGCGGCGGCACGATCTCGCTGATGCATGACGCGCAGGGTAAGACTTTTAGCACGGCCATGTTGCGGCTTGAGGTTGAACTTACCGAGGCCGAGCAAAAATTACTACCGTAGCCGAAAGTTAAATCCGCCGCATCCGTATTCTGATGAAGGGCTGTTCCTGGCCTAAGGGCACCCTAACCTGAATAATTCATAAACGCAAACGGCGCAACCGCTTGATTTGTTTTAAATTAGCTGAGCTTTAAATTTAAAGCAACGGGTTGTCTCACAATCTATTAGACATCTTTCCAAAATAAATTCAGTCATAGTGCGTATCTGAAATTTACAATAGCCGCGGTGACATTCCAAGCTTTGCCATAGTTTTTATGTTTACCGC
>CAYOLL010000070.1:0-28999 GCA_964404765.1 uncultured Gemmatimonadota bacterium
GTGGTACACTTTTATTTGCCGATTTTTGGTACAATTTAATGTGCCGATTTACAATACTTGCATTAGGAGTATTTATTGTGTCAAAGGTCATCAAATTGTTCAACGATAGTTTCTATTTTGATTACCATAGACTCAAAAAAAATCTTGACAGCAGTGGTAGTGGTAAGCAAATATTAAATCGTAATGAGATTGCCAATATCTTCAACTCCTTCAACACAAACTGGTCAAGAATTCGTTTTGTTAGGTACTTGCAATCTCAGAAGGTTATAGCTACAGGAACATGGCCTGATGGCAAACTCCCCAACATCAACAACGACGAAGCCAGCACCCTCCTCGCCCAAATGGAAGAAAAATGGCTCGGCCTGGACCGATAACGGATATACCAAAAACAAAAAGGCCACGCCCATCGTCAATAATGGATGCGTGACCTTTTTATTTTGGGATAACACGACTTTTAATGCGGCGCTTCCAGCTCGAATTTATCGCGCAGTTTTTCTAAGGCGGCTTCGACCTTATCCTCATGAAAAACGCAGGACACCGTAATCATGGATGAGCTAATCATCTCGATGTTAACGCCGGCCTCGTTTAAACCGGCAAACATCGCAGCGGCAACGCCGGGTGTTTCGCCCAGGCCTGTCCCGACGATAGACATCATGGCCATGTTTGGCTCGGTGACGACATCACCAAACGGGATAGTTTCCCGCAGCTTTTCCAAAGCGGCCAATGTCTTATCAATAAACGCTCGTTCTACAATAAAAGCAACATCGCTTTCCCGCTTTTCATTGGTAGTCTGAGCAATCAAATCCACATTCATGCCCAAACCGGCGACCAGGCCAAAAATTTTGGCAACAATCCCCGGTTGATCCGGCAATTTTGTGACGGTAATTCGCGCCACATTCTGGTCAGTCATAATTTCCCGAATTTTTAATTTTGTCATGAATCATTCACTCCATTCAGAAGGGATGTCGAAACAGAATTCGGCATTCTGCTTTTGCACAGCGAATTAGCGCCGCAGGTTATTGGGTAAGCTTTTTAAGCGCATAACGATTTCAGATTTTTCGCCATCCCGCTCAACTTGGCATGTCACGGTTTCACCGACATGTTTGCCGGTAAAAGCCGCGTCCGCTTCGCTATAAGAAGCAACAGCGACGCCGTCAATAGTTCGAATAATATCGTAAACCTGAAAGCCGGCCTCGTCGGCCGAGCTGCCTTTTTCAACCCGTGTGACAATCAAACCGCGCCGGTCCGTCAGCTTAAAATAGCGGGCGACTGCCGGAGCAATGCCGTGGATTTCCAACCCGATCCATACATCGCGGATGCTGCCGTAGCGTACGATTTCGTCAAAGACACGTTTGACGTGGTTGATTGGGATCGCAAATCCAATACCGACATTCCCACCGCTTTTGGAAAAGATAAACGTGTTCATGCCGATCACTTCGCCCCGATTATTAACCAATGGGCCGCCGCTATTGCCCGGATTGATCGCGGCATCGGTTTGAATCATGCCGCGATACGATTTGTCGTCCGAGCTTTTGGGCCGGAAATCCCGGCCAATGGCGCTGATGACGCCAACGGTCACTGTGGGCCGCGGATCGTTAATCATGTTGCCAAAAGGATTGCCGATGGCAATTGCCCACTCTCCGATGATCAGATCATCAGAATTGCCTAAGAGGATGACCGGCAGGTTATCTCCGGCAACTTTAAGCACGGCAATATCGTTTGATGGGTCTGATCCGGCTAATTTGGCCGGGAGCTCGCGTCCGTCAGACAGTGTAATATAAATTTCATCGGCCTGGTCAATAACGTGATGATTGGTCAAAACATAGCCGTCTTTGTTGATGATAAACCCGGAACCCATACTGGGCACGCGTTCCTGACGGTAAGGAAGCATGTTAAAAAAATTGCCAAAGAACTCGTCATAAAGCGGATCAAACTGCCGCACGACAACCGTTTGGTAAGCATTGACCGTTACGACAGCTTTTCCGGCTATATCCGCCGCCTGAACAATGGCATTTTGGCGTGAGCCATCTACTGCTGCGCTGACGCCGGAGGTGCGCAGCGATGAGCCGGTCTGGCCGGTGATGGCTGTTGGTGTCGCCGTCATTTCCGGCACGAGATTGGCGCCATTACCAAAGTGATAAACGCCCCAGACGACCGCTCCGCCAAAAACCCCGGAAAACAGGGCAATAAACAGGATAAAAAGAAATTGGCCAATCGAGGAAGATCGATCTATAATGTAATTCATAGCAGTGCCTATTGCAAATGCTTAATTTTTTCCCAGTCTTTCAAAAATGTTTCCAAACCGAGCGTTGTCAATGGATGATTCAGTAACTTGTCGATGACGTTAAACGGCATGGTTACGACATCGGCGCCGAGCAGGGCCGATTCGACGACATGTATGGGATGGCGAACACTGGCAACAAGCACTTCCGTATCGAAATCATAATTGTCGAAAATGGTGACGATTTGTTCAATTAAGTCCATGCCTGGCTGGCTAACATCATCTAAGCGTCCGATAAACGGGCTAACAAATGTTGCGCCGGCTTTGGCGGCCATCAAGGCCTGAATCGGCTGGAAAACTAAGGTCACGTTGACCATAATGCCTTCGCTGCTCAACGCTTTAATAGCCTTCATTCCATCGCGGGTAATCGGAATCTTGACGCACAGGTTGTCATGGATTTTGGCCAGCGCCAGGCCTTCTTCAATCATGCCTTTTGCATCGGTGGCTATGACTTCGCCGCTGACCGGGCCGTCTACAATTTCGCAGATTTGACGCAGTACATTTTCGCGATTGCCGCCCACTTTGGCCAGTAAGGTCGGATTAGTGGTTACTCCGTCCAAAATACCTAATGCGGCGGCTTCTTTAATTTCGTTAATATCCGCAGTATCAATGAAAAACTTCATTCTGAATGTCCTCCGGTTTTTATTTTTGCAATTACGGTTTTAAACAAGTGAAGTCGTACAATGCAATTGCCACAACTGCCAGTTTAATATCAAATATTAATGCTTAAAGTCAAGGGTAAATTGGTAAAATATCACAAATTGAAGATAGAAGCGCGGTAATTTACTGCCAGATCGAGGCCGATTATGATGAATGATGTGGCATTTTTACGGTCGGATGGGGAATGAAAGCGATTTAGCAAGCGCGCTTAAAGGCCAGCAAGGTCATGTCGTCATGGGCTTCGCTGGCGGATTGAAAGCGAAGGACATCGGCAAAAATACGATCAATTAATTGATCGGGATTTAGGTAGGCATTTCGGCAAAAAATGCTCATCAGCCGCTCCAGAGAGTACATTTCGTCCGGGCGGCTGTGGGCTTCGGTTACGCCATCGGAATAGGTCAGCAAGCAGTCGCCGGGTTGCAGTTCAATACGACTGGAGCTATAAATGCCCAGAAAGTCGGTAATCATGCCGAGAGCGACACCGCCTGTTTTAATTTTTTGCACTGTTTTATGGCCGGCGCGGTAATGGAGAATGTGCTCGTGGCCGGCGCCGGCAAACTCCACCCAGCCCTGTTGATAGCGCATGAGCAGGAAGGTCATGAATTTTTTTTCCAGGGCGGCATATTGACCCATGATGCTGCTAAAGTGTCGGTTCAGCGCAATCAAAACATTCTCCAGCGGCATATTTTGACCGGTCAATTGTTTAAGCTGATTGTCGATGATTACGGTAATCAGCGAGTTTGCGACACCTTTGCCGGACACATCACCAATGGCAGCGTAGAGACCTTCGGCGGTGACGCGATGCAAGTAATAATCGCCGCCAAGCAGCCGCGCCGGCCGAGTCGCCCCGGCCACACAAATCTCCTGATATGCCAGCGGCTCCATGGGAAAAAGCGCCCGCTGAACATGATGGGCCAGATCAAGCTCATATTGCAAGGCCATCCATCCATCTACCGTTTGGTGCAGTTCATATTCCTGACGGCAAAACTGGCTGATGGTTTCATGCAGTGAACGATCCATTTCCACGATAAGCGCATGCGCGCCGATTGTTTCAGTTCCGGCGAGGCTTAGCTTAAGCGCATCCATCTTTTCGGCTAAATAAAAAAGATTGTGCGTCATGTCTTGCAAGGCCTGATGTTCGAGCATGTGGTTTCCTGAATCAGGGCAATAAAAAAACCAGCAGATCAGCAATGGCAACAGCGCAGAAGGCAGGACGCTGTTGGTAAACTGACCTGCTGGCCCGGGGGATTTTGTTTTTCTCGGACTTTTGTTTTCAAAGGTCGTGAAATAGCGACTATCAGCTTTAAAGACGCGCTTTTTGATTGGGCGTTTAGAAAAATTTCGATTTTTTTAAATTTTTTAATTGGGACTTAACCTGGATTTTGTCCGTCCGGGCAATATCATTCTGACCAACCTCGGCCTCAACACGTGCGCTCCGGCTTTCCACAATCGGTAAACAATTTGAAAGGCCATGTATGTTTTGCCGGTGCCGGTGGCCATGACAATTAAAATACGATTCTGCTCATTGGTAATGGTCTTGACGGTGCGGTTGACGGCAATTTGCTGATATACTGACAACGTCCACATTATTTCATTTTCAAGTTCACGGTCATGCCGAAATGCTTTTATCCGGCATCTTGTTTTCCTGTAAGAAGATTCCGGCTAAAAACGTGCCGGAATGACATGCCCTAAAAATGAAAGATTGTGCCCGTTGAAAGTATAATAGCGCGGTTTGCGATTGGTACCGTCAGAGTAATAATCCTGAACGGCGATTTTTTCGGCTTCGGGCGTGGCAATACCTTTGTAGCGCAGATATTTTTCCCACAGCGTTTGCGGCGCGGGAAAGCTGTCCAGATCAAGGTCGGTTTCGATTTGGCCGTCGGTGGCCGTGCGGTCGTGAAAGAGAAAGCTGTCACCGTTGCTGCGAAAGACGCAGGGAATATCGAGAATTTTGGCGTGATCCAATGCTTGCTGAATTCCGGCCCGGACACTGTGGTTGTTATCTTTGGCCTCGATAATGGCAATGAGGATGTTGGGCTTGTAAAATGTAGTCGGCGCGTTTGCGGCTGCCGCGCATGGTCAGGCGACCCGGCACATAGATTTTGTCGTCAGTAAAGGAAACTTCCTCCAAAAACTGGGTTTGTCTATTCCAACCGGCTTTTTCTAAGGCGGGCGTGATGAATTTGGTACAGATGTCTCGCTCTGATAAACTCGTCATTGGGTTCATGGTTTCATCCTGAAATCAAAAGGTCTACTCCTCTCACGTGGATATTCGAATCCGCTCTGCAAAATCTCTCGCCCAAACAGATTATCCTGCGTAAAATAGCGAGGCCGCGGAGAACCGGCCTAATACAAATTCGCCACCCACTTACCCTCATGTTCGGGGTTGCCGATTAGCTTTTGCAATCACGTAATCCAGGTCTTCCAACACCAGATAGTCGTTCAGCGGCGGCGTGTTAACCGATGCTTTAAGTTTAAGCACAATTAGGGCCAATCGGCTTATCCTTTTGGCTGAAAGAAAACTTCGCTGACCGAGCGATTATAATGAATGCGGTTAATGATCCGCGCCAGGTAATCAGCCAGCGTGAGTTCTTTAAGAAAAGGTAGCTTTAGGAATCTATCGACCTGCGGAATGGAGTCCGTCACCACAACTTCTTTGACATAGAATTCTTTGTGTAGCCGGACAAGCCGATTGTAGGCATTGTCCAGACATAAATTATGGGATACGCCAATATAAACTTCACGAATTTGATGGTCCTTCACCAGCTTTTCAATCAGAGCTTCCATTGTTCCGCCGCTGCCGATCATATCGTCCAGAATAATGGCTACGCGCTTGCCTTCAAAATTACCAATAATATCCATCATTTCCGCCACTTCCGGGCGGGGGCGATATTTTGAGCCGATAGCGCAATCAAGCCCCAATTCACGGCCAAATAATGTGATAAATTTGGAAGCGCCGGCATCCGGTGAAATGGCAATGACATCCGGGCGATTTCTAAAACGACTAAATTCTTCGATAAACAAGGTCAGTGATTCCAACAAATAAACTAATAGCGAGCCATAAAAACCGCGAATCTGCCAGACATGCGGTTCCCAGGTCACCAGACAATCTGCGCCGGCGGTAATTGTCAATTCGGCCATGAGCCGGGCCGTTGTGGGCTCGCGTTTGAATTTGGTGGGTTTGTCCTGGCGGGCATAGGCCAGATAGGGCAGAACAGCCGTGACCGAATTAGCGCCATATTCTTTAAAGGCGCGGATGGCCATTAACAAGGCCATGTAATTCTGGTCAACCGATTTTTTCATAATCGGATTATAGAGGGATTGAAACAAGTAAACATCTTTGCCATTGACGGCTTCTTCCAGTCGCACCAGTGTTTCGGAATCTAAAAACTCCCGATCCAGCGACGGCAAAAAAGGAACGGTTGTCGCGCTCAACGATTGGCAAAGCAACTCATCATAACGCGCTTTGACTTTACTGGCCAGCTCCAGACCTGCAGAGCAACTGGCGATTAGCATCTTGCCCCGTGCCGATCCAAAGTTGTCCTTATGGTCGGCAAGGTACCATTCCGGGGTATAAAACTTTCTTGGGTGAAGATCTTCGGACATGCAGAGTCTCCGTTTGAAAAAGCCATTTGTTGATGAAAAGGAGCCTGAATTATTCATCAGCCACAAAGTCACCAAGGCATAAAGAATGATTCATGGAATAAGATGGTGAAACCTTGCGAAGGCTTAATTTGAAATCCGCATGTTTTGTGCACGGAAGCCTTCGCAAGGTTGCGATTTCCACAAACATGTTCCATGAGCCTAAAGAATCACTAAGATATTAAATTAAAAGATGTTATGACGATTGTGAGTAATTGCTCAAAAAGCGTGGGTAACCTTGCGAAGGCTTTGCTGCAAAACTTGTGAAGTCGTGCACTGAAGCCTTCGCAAGGTTAGGTTTACCACCACTTTTTGAGCAATTACGATTGTGAATTGTGAACGACATCGATGTCAAAACCGCAACTTTTTGAATAATCTTCGTGAAGCTTAGTATTTTTGAGCCTTTGTGACGTATCTTTGAATTTTTCAGGCTAGGGTTTTGCTTTGGTTTACTGTTTACTTTGACAACATTTTGCGCCATTCGCGGATTTTCGGCAGAGAATCGCGATAACCGACATCGGCAATAACTGCGCCCACACTATAATTAAACTGGGCAAACTCTTCTACCGGCGGACAAAGATATAAGTCGGCGGCGTCACGAACCTTTTTACGATTAAGCAAGCTGGATAATTCATGGGAACGCATGACGATTTCGGCAATATTTGGCAGATCGAGTGAACCGGCCAGCTTCATCTTACCCGCCAGGACACGCCAGCCGGATAAGCCGTCTGCACCATAAGGCGAGTTTTGCGTCAGATCGATACTGGACATGGCTTCGGAAACGATAACCAGACCGCCATGACTAAATGTTTTCATCTGATCAACCGGCGTATGGTTCAAAATAAAACCGTCGATAAGCAAATCGCCGTCTTGAACCAAAGGCGGGCCCACCACCGGCGGCATACTGCAAGCATAAAGCGTCGTTTTTAAATCGCCCTGCCGATGATTAACCATTTTGGCGCGGGTCAAGTTGGCCGAGATGGAAAAATAGGGCAGCCATAAATCTTCGATCGCTGTGGCGGCAAAAGTCCGGGCTAAGTTTTGGGCAAACTGCCGTCCCCTCGTCAACGCGACCATAGGCAGAGTGTAGTCCATAATATCGCCGGTAATTTCCTCCATAATACTCAACATGCGGTCATTACTCCAACCCAGGGCATATTGCGCGGCAATAATTGAGCTCATGCTAACGCCGCCAATAAAGTCGATGGGGATTTCCGCCTCGGTTAGCGCCCGGATAACGCCGATATGAGCAAAGCAGCGCGCCCCACTGCCATTCAGCACCAGCCCGACGGCTTTACCGGATAAAATCCGGGCCAGCCGATCCATGTCTGTGCTTTGTTCCCACCGCAGATGATAATGATTTGTGCCGGGCCGGGTTTGCAGCCACTGCGCGGTAGCTGTGGGTGGGCGAGTACTATCTTTGTGTAATAAAACCAGCGAGCGCGCCGCAAAGGTGAAAAGACCCTTTGCATCCAGCAACTGCGTTTCAATAGCGGCTGGTTTCGGGTCGCCATCACTCCAGTTTACAGCAAGAATATGGTCTGCCCGACGCAAGCACTGTTGCGTCCATTCGGTAGAATCTGGGTTGGTCTCATACAAAATGAAACGGAATTTAGCCTCCTGATCATCTAACCAGGTCGCAATGCGGATGCCGCTAGAGTCCTGGCGGGAAGCTTGCGAAATACCCGGTGTACCCATTAGCCGATCTACTCGGGAACCATCTAACTTTAAAACCGGCCCATATTTGGAAAGCGCCAGCGCCAATAGACGGACAAACTCTGCCGTCGGAACACCCGAACTGCCCGGTACAATTGCAATGCAAACACCCTCTTCATCATTACGGGTTTGCCGAATCTGTTGCCGGAAGCGGTTAATGACCAGCCGGGAAATGTAGCGCAACACTTGCGGATGCTGATCCGTAATCCGATCAAAAGCCGCCTTGGAAAATTTAACCAACTCGCTGTCGCGGACGGCCCTTACATTGGCTGCGCGCTGCTCATCGGTCAGGACGCCCATTTCTCCCACACTTTCACCGCGGGCGACTTCGCCAATCAAGTGTTCTTGACCATCGGCATCACGGGTAAAAGCGCTTAGACGGCCGGCAACCAGAATATAAAAGCGGTCGCCGGGATCGCCTTGTTTGAACAAAAGATCGCCTTGTTTGAGTTCAACCCATTCCAGTTCGGATTCAATCGCTTTTAATGCTTCTTCGCTTAGCGCACCAAAAATCTTTGGCAACATAATGGCTAATTGATTATGTTTCAGGCGACGGCGAATGATTCCGGCCATTTGTTCAATTGCTTGCGGCGCATCTTTGGAAAGGCGCTCAAAAACACTCTTGGGTATTTTGACTAAAGCGGCATCGTCAATGGCGTAGACATTGGCCGTACGTTCGCCGCCGGCCAGGATCTGCATTTCGCCGACCGGTTTGCCCGGCCCAACCTGACCAACAATCGTTTCTTTGCCGTCATCATGCGTAATAGATACTTCCAGATTGCCGCTGATCACCAGATACATGGCGTCGCTGGGATCACCCTGACGGAATAAAAGCTGATCTTTTTTAACGACAAGATGTTTAACCTCGGCGTTAAGTTTCTGTAAAACAGATGCATCAAGCCGGCTAAAGAGCTCCGAGGCTTGAATATAGGTAATCAAATCACCGGATAATGTTTGTGGATTTGGCTGTGCCATGAACAAAGGCTCCTTTAGAAACACACATTAAGAAAAAAACCAACACACGAATCCATCACGTATCGTAACGGTTAGACTTTAAATATCCATCTTTTGTCAAAATAAAAGCGTCGATTTCCAGCGCCAAAGTATCCGCTTTGACGCTTTAAATATAACACATCCATGCGCGGCTGTCTACAAAAGAACAAGCCGGTCAACTCAAAAAATGAATCTATGATTAAAATCCTACTCCCCGTATTTAATGACCTTAGCAACGATTACAGAGTTTATCGCACCGCCCGGGGATTAGTGGAAATGGGCTACAGCGTGCATGTGGCCGGCGTCGCCTATCCAAATTCACCGACTTTGACAAGCTGGGGTGATGGCGTTATTTTGCGCCGGCTGCCGGTCTCCCAAACTCGTGGTAAATGGCGCTACTTAGCCTATAATCATCAATTAGCCCACTTGAGCCGAACCGAAATCTATGCGGCGGTTCATGCCAACGATCTGGACACTCTGGCTGGCGCCGGCTATGTGGCGATGCGACAAAAAATCCCGCTGATCTATGATTCGCACGAGCTGTTTACCGAGCAAGCGCCGCTGGCGAATCGCTTGAAGGAGCGGCTGATCTGGACAGCGCTGGAGCGCATCCTGATTGGCCGCGCCAACGCAGTTATCACCGTCTGCGACAGCATTGCCGACGAATTGGCGCAACGTTATAACATTAAGCGGCCCGTCGTCATCCGCAATATGCCGCCATATACGCCGGCAGCGCGTACAACAATGATTCATAAACGGCTTGGCCTGCCCGAATCGCAAAAAATCGTTTTATATCAAGGCGGGCTGCTAAAGGGAATCGGTCTGGAAAATATAGTGCGGTTGGGACAATTCTTGCGACAGGCCCTTCTGGTCATCATTGGCAGCGGCCCGTTGGAAGCCGAGTTACAACGACTTGTCCAGACTTTGCAATTAACCGACCGCGTCCGTTTTATTCCGCATGTGCCCTTTCAAGACTTGGCCGCTTATACTGCGTCGGCCCATCTGGGCTTGATCCTGCTTCAAGGCGAGGGCCTGAATACTCATTTTGCGCTGCCTAACAAGCTGTTTGAATACTTGATGGCCGACCTGCCGATAATCTGCCGCCCCCTGCCGGAGCTGCTAAAAATTATTTCCGCTTTTCAAGTGGGTTTCGCTATCGAAACCGAGGACTTAGCCGCAGTTGCCGCAAAAATAGAGGCATTTTTAGCAGACGAAACGCTTTATCAAATTTATACCTGCAATGCCCGTCAAGCCGCGCAGGAATTGAACTGGGATCACGAAAAAGAAAAGCTGAAAGCCGTTTATTCGGCGCATATCCGCAGTTTTCATTAACAACAGGAATGGTGGATTTGCGCTGGCTGCCAAATTTTCTTGAAAGATGACATAAAAGTGTTATATTGGCTATTTGGCTATGTGGGCTTGCTGCTGCGGACCAAACTGCCGCTGGTGTTTGTCGGCAATAAATGCAAAACGTGTGAAGCGATGGCGCGGGGTTGAAAAGATGAAACTGCCTTACGGCATCTCTAATTTTGAGACGTTAGTCGATGAAAGCTACTTTTTTATCGATAAGACGCCCTATATTGCCCAATTGGAAAATCAGGGCGAGCGATACCTTTTCTTTCTGCGTCCGCGGCGATTTGGCAAAAGCCTGTTTATTTCGCTGCTGCACTATTACTATGATGTCAACGCTCGCGACAAGTTTACCAAACTGTTTGGCCGTTATTACATCGCGCAACATCCGACACCCGGCGCGAACAACTATCGGATTCTGCGCTTTGAGTTCAGCCGGATCAACACCGAAACCAAGGAGTCGACCTTCGCCGGATTTCGGGCGAATACCTTGCTTGGCGTAGAAGAGTTTTGTAAGCGATATGAGTTTAATTTTGCCGCTCTGGCTGAGACGCATGAACCCGCCGAGATTCTGAGTAACTTATTTAGCCAGATCAAGTTCAAAGAAGGTTGTAAAATCTACATTTTGATTGACGAGTATGATCATTTTGCCAACGAGATTTTGGCCCAAAATCCGACCGACTTCATCAACATGGTTGGGCGAACCGGCTTTGTCCGCAAATTCTACGAAAGTATCAAAACGGCCACCGGCGAAGGGCTGGTCGACCGCATGTTTGTCACCGGCGTAACGCCGATAACGCTGGACAGCTTAACCAGCGGATTTAATATTGCCCGCAATCTCTCCGTAACCCGAATTTTTAATGAAATGATGGGGTTTACCGAAGCCGATGTGATGGCGCTTTTGCGCGACACCTGTTCTGCGGCTGAAAAGCCACCGGCGGACGCGCTTCTTCAAGACTTGCGGCGATACTACAACGGCTATTTGTTCAACCATCAGGCCGAGCAGCGTCTCTACAACCCGGACATGGTGCTTTATTTTCTTACGGAATCGTGTCGCGATGGACGGTTCAGCTATCCGGATCAGTTGTTGGATGCCAACATTGCCTCGGATTACGGCAAGGTGTCGCGGCTGATTCGTGTCAGCGACTACCAATCCAATCTGGAAACATTGAACGAACTGATTGTCAACAAAGAAGTTGCGGCGAACTTGACGGCCCAATTTTCGCTGGAAAAGGAGCTGGATCGGGACGACTTCATTTCGCTGCTGTTTTACATGGGCATTGTGACGATTCGCTCGGCCTACTATTCCCAACTGAAATTTAGCATCCCCAATCATGTCATTGAAGGGCTGTATCTGGAGTTTTTTGCCCGGCTTGTAGCCGAGCGGCATCTGTTCAAAATTCAGACCCGTCCTATCGAGGACGCCATGATTGCGCTGGCTTCGCAAAATGATCTCAAATTGTTTATTGCGTTAGTGGAAGACCTGCTCGGCAAATTGTCTTATCAGGATTTCAAAAAATTTGACGAGAAATACATCAAAGTTGTCATCTGCGCTTATTTGAGCCTGTCCAATCTGTATTTTATCAAAAGTGAGTACGAAGTTCCGGGCGGCTACGTGGACTTGCTGCTCTTGACCAAACCGCCGGTCATTCCCGACTATCAATTTGCCCTGGAATTGAAATATTTGAAGAAGGGCGAGGCCAAAAAATTAGCCGCCGTCAAAACGCAGGCGATCTCCCAGTTGCGCGGCTATTTGGCCACGCCGGAAGCGCAGGCCATGCCCAATCTGCGCGGTTATGTGCTGGTGTTTGTCGGCAATAAATGCAAAGTGTGCGAAGCGATGGCGCGGGGTTGAAAAGATGAAACTGCCTTACGGCATCTCTAATTTTGAGACGTTAGTCGATGAAAGCTACTTTTTTATCGATAAGACGCCCTATATTGCCCAATTGGAAAATCAGGGCGAGCGATACCTTTTCTTTCTGCGTCCGCGGCGATTTGGCAAAAGCCTGTTTATTTCGCTGCTGCACTATTACTATGATGTCAACGCTCGCGACAAGTTTACCAAACTGTTTGGCCGTTATTACATCGCGCAACATCCGACACCCGGCGCGAACAACTATCGGATTCTGCGCTTTGAGTTCAGCCGGATCAACACGACGACAACCGAAAGTACTTTTGACGGTTTTCGTAACAACGTCCTGATCGGCGTGAGAAATTTTTGTTCGGACTACGGCCTCGACTTCGACGGTATCGAAGTGTTTAAAGAGCCGGCTCAAATCCTGCAGGCGATTTTTGCCCGTAGTGAACAGCAAAAATCCGGTTATAAAATCTACATCTTAATTGACGAATACGATCATTTTGCCAATGAGATTTTGGCCCAGAACCCGACGGACTTCATCAACATCGTCGGGCGAACCGGTTTTGTCCGCAAATTCTACGAAAGCATCAAGACGGCCACCGGCGAAGGTTTGGTTGATCGCTTGTTTGTCACCGGCGTAACGCCGATAACGCTGGACAGCCTAACCAGCGGGTTTAATATTGCCCGGAATCTTTCCGTCACCCGAATTTTTAATGAAATGATGGGTTTTACCGAAGCCGATGTCCTGGCGCTTTTGCAAGAAACATGCCCGGCGGCTGAAAAGCCACCGGCGGACGAGCTTCTTAAAGACTTGCGGCGTTACTACAATGGCTATTTGTTCAACCATCAGGCCGAGCAACGCCTCTACAACCCGGACATGGTGCTTTATTTTCTCACGGAATCGTGTCGCGATGGCCGGTTCAGCTATCCGGATCAACTGTTGGACGCCAACATTGCCTCGGATTACGGCAAAGTGTCGCGGCTGATTCGGGTCAGCGACTATCAATCCAATCTGGAAACATTGAATGAATTGATTGTCAACAAAGAAGTTGCGGCGAACTTGACAGCCCAATTTTCGCTGGAAAAGGAACTGGATCGGGACGACTTTATTTCGCTGCTGTTTTATATGGGGATTGTGACGATTCGGGGTCAGCAATTGGCGCGGCTTAAGTTTGTCATCCCAAATTATGTCATCGAAACATTGTATCTCAAATTTTTGACCGATTTGGTTGAGCAACAATATCAGATTAAGCTAACCACCGAACCTTTGGAACAGGCGCTGGCCGATATGGCTTTGCGCAACAAATTAGACGGTTTTACCGCCCTGGTGGAAGACCTGCTCGGCAAATTGTCTTATCAGGATTTCAAAAAATTTGACGAGAAATACATCAAAGTTGTCATCTGCGCTTATTTGAGCCTGTCCAATCTGTATTTTATCAAAAGTGAGTACGAAGTTCCGGGCGGCTACGTGGACTTGCTGCTCTTGACCAAACCGCCGGTCATTCCCGACTATCAATTTGCCCTGGAATTGAAATATTTGAAGAAGGGCGAGGCCAAAAAATTAGCCGCCGTCAAAACGCAGGCGATCTCCCAGTTGCGCGGCTATTTGGCCACGCCGGAAGCACAGGCCATGCCCAATCTGCGCGGCTATGCGCTGGTGTTTGTCGGCAATAAATGTAAAGTGTGCGAAGCGATTGTGCGGAGCTAAACGATGAAGCTGCCATACGGAATTTCTAATTTTGAGCGTCTGGTCAATGAAGGCTATTCCTTTATCGACAAGACGCCGTATATCGCCAAACTGGAAAGTCAGGGCGAGCCGTATATCTTTTTCCTGCGTCCGCGGCGGTTTGGCAAAAGCCTGTTTATTTCGCTGCTGCATTATTATTATGATATCAACGCCCGCGACAAATTCGCCAAGCTGTTCGGTCGATATTACATCGGGCAAAATCCGACGCCCGGCGCAAATAACTATCGGATTCTGCGGTTTGAATTTAGCCGGATCAATACCGAAACCAAGGAATCTACCTTCGCCGGATTCCGGGCAAATACCCTGCTTGGCGTAGAGGAGTTTTGTAAACGATATGCGTTTAATTTTGCTGTACTGGCTGAGACGCATGAACCCGCCGAGATTCTGAGCAACTTATTTAGCCAGATCAAGTTCAAAGAAGGTTGTAAAATCTACATTTTGATTGACGAGTATGATCATTTTGCCAACGAGATTTTGGCCCAGAATCCGACCGACTTCATCAACATGGTCGGTCGAACCGGCTTTGTCCGTAAATTTTACGAAAGTATCAAAACAGCCACCGGCGAAGGGCTGGTCGACCGCATGTTTGTCACCGGCGTGACGCCGATAACGCTGGACAGTTTAACCAGCGGGTTTAATATTGCCCGGAATCTTTCCGTCACCCGAATTTTTAATGAAATGATGGGTTTTACCGAAGCCGATGTCCTGGCGCTTTTGCAAGAAACATGCCCGGCGGCTGAAAAGCCACCGGCGGACGAGCTTCTTAAAGACTTGCGGCGTTACTACAATGGCTATTTGTTCAACCATCAGGCCGAGCAACGCCTCTACAACCCGGACATGGTGCTTTATTTTCTCACGGAATCGTGTCGCGATGGCCGGTTCAGCTATCCGGATCAACTGTTGGACGCCAACATCGCTTCGGATTACGGCAAAGTGTCGCGGCTGATCCGCGTCAGCGACTACCAATCCAATCTGGAAACATTGAACGAACTGATTGTCAACAAAGAAGTTGCGGCGAACTTGACGGCCCAATTTTCGCTGGAAAAAGAACTGGATCGGGACGACTTTATTTCGCTGCTGTTTTATATGGGGATTGTGACGATTCGGGGTCAGCAATTGGCGCGGCTTAAGTTTGTCATCCCAAATTATGTCATCGAAACATTGTATCTCAAATTTTTGACCGATTTGGTTGAGCAACAATATCAGATTAAGCTAACCACCGAACCTTTGGAACAGGCGCTGGCCGATATGGCTTTGCGCAACAAATTAGACGGTTTTACCGCCCTGGTGGAAGACCTGCTCGGCAAATTGTCTTATCAGGATTTCAAAAAATTTGACGAGAAATACATCAAAGTTGTCATCTGCGCTTATTTGAGCCTGTCCAATCTGTATTTTATCAAAAGTGAGTACGAAGTTCCGGGCGGCTACGTGGACTTGCTGCTCTTGACCAAACCGCCGGTCATTCCCGACTATCAATTTGCCCTGGAATTGAAATATTTGAAGAAGGGCGAGGCCAAAAAATTAGCCGCCGTCAAAACGCAGGCGATCTCCCAGTTGCGCGGCTATTTGGCCACGCCGGAAGCACAGGCCATGCCCAATCTGCGCGGCTATGCGCTGGTGTTTGTCGGCAATAAATGTAAAGTGTGCGAAGCGGTCGGTGCCGCCGAATTGTAAAAAGCGATACCCCACACAAACACAGTCATCAACAGAGTGTCAATCCCTATGTCTGAAATAAAGTTAGACTCCAATCTCCAGCTAAGCGAAAACCTAAAATTTGTTTTCCGTACCCTGCGCCTGGAATGGAAATCGATCTTAACAGTTGTGTTGTTAAGCACAATTCTTTCAGTTGCTTTGGCTTTAGCGCTACCAAAAAAATATACGGCGACCGCCAAGCTTCTACCGCCGGAAACATCCGGGAGTGGGTTGCTTTCATTTTTGGGCGGTGGTGCGGATCACAATCTGGGGGGGTTGGCTTCCGGGGCGCTTAATATGTTGGGCGGCGGTGGCCGGACCAGTCCAAAAGTCTTTATAGAGATTATGCACAGCCGCACTCTTTCCGAAAAAGTCATTACGCAGTTTAATCTGATTTCATACTTCGAAATTGATAAAGATACGCCGGCTGAAAATATGACTGCCGCTCTTGAAGCACTCGCGCAAGTTGTCTATTTTGAGTCGACGCTCGAGCAGTTTTTGGTCATTGAAGCTGAGACCAAAGACCCGCAGCTTTCTGCAGACATTGTCAATTATTATATCCTGGAGTTAGACAATTTTAATAAAACAGTAAATGTTTCTCGTGCGCAAGAAAAACGCATTTTTGTTGAAAAGCGCCTGGAGGAATCTAAAACGGATTTAAAAGCCGCTGAGGATTCTTTGAATGCTTTTCAAAAACGGCATGGTACGGTTTCTTTGCCTGACGAAATGCAAGCCATGATCAAAGCCGCAGCGGAAATTGAAGCGCAACGCTTGATGATCCAATCGCAGTTAGGTTTTTTGGAACAAATCAATCCCATTCCGACCGGGGAAACCGCCAGTTTGAAAGCTCGTGTACGCGAATTGGAAAGCTATCTGGCGCGTTTAAAATTCGGCGCGGATCATCCTAAAAAGTCCGATGTTTTTAATATTCCCTTTGTCGATCTGCCTGATCTGGGTTTGGAATTAGCCCGGCTCATGCGCAATTTAAAAATTCAGCAGGAAATTTATACGCTCTTATTGCAGCAGTTTGAACTGGCCCGCATTGAAGAATACCGTGACGCGCCAACCGTACGCGTCCTGGATGCCGCCGTCCCGCCCACAAAAAAAAGTTGGCCGCCACGGACACTGATTGTTATTGTAGCGTTTTTATCCGCGCTTCTGCTTTCAAGTTCTTACGCTGTCGGCCGTGCTTTCATTAAAACAGTTTAGCGTCTAAGCACTTTCATGCTAAATTCAAAGAATTTTAAAAATTCCCTCAATTTTGGTTTGTCACAATTTTTTCAGCTTTTAATAACTTTTGTTAGTTTTATCGTTATCGCCAGAATTCTTGGTGAAGATGACTTTGGTAGTTTTTCAACAGCATATAACACTTCTTTGCTATTCATATCATTAAGTAGCTTTGGTCTAACCGAGTTATTACCCAAAGAAATTAGCCGCGCTTGCCAAAAACCCGCTTATTTTTTTTATAACTCGTTATATCTCAAAACAATTCTTGCTTTGTTTTGTCTGGTTGTTTTATTTGGCGCAAGACCGTGGTTAAATCTATCCCCCAGCACGTTTAGAATCGTGCTCTTACTATGGATTCATTTCTATCTTTTTAGTCTCCATGCCCTATGGGTATCATATCTGATTGGGCTAAATCATATTCGCGAAGCATCTCTTACCATCACTACTGGAAAATTTGCTGAAGGTATTTTGATTCTTTTTGCTTATCTGATCCATCCGTCGCTACTTGGTTTTTGTTGGGCATTTGTCGTAGGAAATATTTTCAGGTTAGTCCCGGCTTTGTATTATTGCCGACAATATACAGAGTTGACCTTAACCAAACCTAACTTTTCCGCACTTTTTACAATCATTAAACAGGCGCTTCCATTTGCACTAATCACAGCATTTATCACGCTGAATGGAAGATTGGATGTATTGATTTTGACCGGATTAACACAAGAGCGTTATGTTGGTGTTTTTTATGCAGTTTGGCGTTTAATCGAATCTACCTGTATCATCCCAAGAACGCTGCTAAGCGTCATTTATCCTCAATTTTCAAAGGCATTTAATAACGATCTGAAGGGTTTAAAGCGCGGCATCATGCAATATACTAACGCCATGATTTTTGTTAGTGTACCGACCGGTGTTTTTGTGTGGGCTTGCGCTCCGGCAATTGTAAAATTAATTTATGGCGATCTCTACAGTGAGTCGATTCCGGTGTTGGCAATACTGGGGTTAACACTTCCGCTAATCTTTTTAAACTCTCTTTTTATGACTATTATGGCCGCAATCAATTTGCAGCACTGGACGATGGCGATATATGGAGTCTCTGTAATTTTATGTGGAGCAAGCAACTTCTTTTTAATTCCTTCATTTGGGGTAACCGGTGTCGCTATCGCTAAAATCGGAGTTGAATTGTTCGTATTTTTAACAATGCTTTTTTTTATTGTCAAATCAATCGGCTCTCCTTTCAACTTCCGATTTCTCGCGAACACTTTTTTTTCATCGGCGCTTATAGGATTTTTTTTGATACTAACCCCCAATCAATTTGTATTGACATCGGCAGCTATTACCGGATCGTGTTATCTAATAATGCAGTATAGCTTGCGCTCTTATCCGCTCATGTTTTCCCGGGATTAATCGTGCGCCTAAATAATTTTTCGCCAAAATATGCAATAGCTGGCTCAAGCTTTTCAATCTTTCAGGGCGTTACTATCATAATGATTGCGCTTGGATTTTCTTTGATAGCGGCTTTCAGCCCCGTTTTTCTTGCCGGCGCTTTAAGTATAACTTTGTTGTTGCTTTTAATCCTATATCGTCCATTCATCGGACTCTGCGCTATAATTTTAATGCAAATTTCGGTTCTAAGCCCCGATCCGGATATTAATGTTGTCGAAATTATTTTCGGCGTGAGTTTTCTTGCAATGCTTTTTTTAGCTTTGATACATGCTTTTTTAATCCGCGGCGAAAATTTATTAGTAACTGCCAAAGATTGGATACTACTTGGATTTTTAACTTATGCTATTGTTATGGGAGGTTTTTTAACCTGGGCGGCTGACGGAAAAATGTCGGCCTGGTTTCGCATCACCATTTATATCTCATACTATTTTTTTTACTTTCTATGCCGACAGTTTGTTCGGACCAAGTCCGATCTGAAATGGTTAGGCTTCAGCTTGGTGGTCGTCGTTGTGGCGCACATGTTTCAACAGAATTATTTCTATTTTCAACGGCTAATGAGTATCACGGCGTTATGGGAAATTTTGTCGTCACGTATTGCCACGCTTGAGATACTTTTCTTTGTAGGATTCGTATATAGTCTGACTTTTTATTGCGCAACCCATTCGTTAAGGATTAAAATGATATGCGGCATTCTGTCGATCGGGTTTGCCATTGCGCTAATCACCACTTTTACCCGAAGTTACTGGTTAGTCACCCTGATTGCAACCGGTGGAATCTTCTTAATGCTTACAAACCGCCAACGACTGCATCTGGTCTTATATGCCGTTATTAGCGGCAGCATTATTTTGCTGATTGGAAATATCATTTTAGACGATTTTTTTACGATGATCATGAAAAGTATTTTTATGCGATTTACTTCAACCGCCCAAGGCACGCGCGATATTTCATTAGCAGCGCGTGTCATCGAAGCTCAAACTTTATGGCCAAAAATTGCAATTAATCCCATTTTTGGATATGGCTCCGGCTCATTTTACACTTACTACAGCCCTGTTGAGTTAAGCTCCCATCGCACAAATTATGTTCACATTGAATGGCTTGATTTCCTTTTCAAATACGGACTCATCGGAACGATTCTGTTTTCTGCCTTTTATTTTAAGCATTTATGGCATAGTTTTATACTTTGGCTATCTACAAAAGATACGTTTTTAAAGCCGGTTTTATTGGGCATATTTATTACAACCGGCGCCTTGCTTATAACAACGATTGCCGGTCATCAGTTCACGCATAAAGCCGGTGCATTTGTAATAAGTATAAGCGCGGCAATCGTAGAAAATTTAAGAACACGGCGTTTAACACTCTCATGACACCGGCCGAGCAAATTGAAAATAAAAGAAAGGCTAAATCACGATGGACGCCAGGGTTGATCCTGCGTGACAAGCTGAATCGAATAAATGGTTATACGCTACGCTTGTTTTCATGGTTTATAACCAAGATTCGGTATAAAAAAATTCCACCGAATCTTAAATCTATTGACAATATTTTACTTTTTCAGCCGGCCCACATGGGCGATTTAATCACCACCCTGCCGGCTATTCAGGCGATTCGAGGGCGATTTCCTTTAGCAAAAATTACGCTAATAATTTATCCGGGTCATCACAAGATTCTAAACGATTATTCGGATGTAGACGAGATTCTAACGTATGTTGCGCCGGATTTTGACCGAATTGGGCAAAGCAACTCGTGGCGATATTTGGTAACGCTCTTGGCGTCTTCAAAGTTTGACTTGATTGTTGAATTTTGGGCGGATTGGAGAATGCTGTTATATAGCGCATGTTATAGCAACGCTTCCTATCGCATTGACATGGGTTCTTATCAATTTCGCGCCAAGCTTGATCGGCTTTGGCAAAAAAAGAGTAGTTGTCAACACCAGGTTGAAAAATACATCGAATTAATTCGACCATTGGGAATCAATGGCAAACAGCCAATTTCTCTTGTTCCATTAAGGGTCGATCTTATCGCCCGGCAGAATATTTTAGACAAATTAACCAATCAAGGCTTTAGATTAGGTGAGGATCGTTTATTTATTCTGAGTCCGCGGAGTGAATGGGAGTTTCGTAATTGGGATTTATTTAAATTCATCGAGCTGGCAAAATATCTGCTAACCCAATATCAGGCTAAAGTTGTTGTTATCGGGTTGGCATCGGATACCGAAATTTTAGATGAAATAACAATTCAAGCTCACCACAAATGCATTAATTTCGCCGGAAAAACAAGCCTGGAAGAATTGGTCGCATTGCTTAGTCTGGCGGATTTGTTTGTGGGCAATGATGGCGGGCCAATGCATATTGCGGCGTGCTTTGACATTCCGACGGTCGGTATTTTTGGTCCCCAAACGCCGGAACTCTTCAAGCCTTACAACGCCAAAGGCATTGCCTTATATCAACCGGTAGCATGCTCCCCTTGCAGTCAGGTTGTTTGTTCCTTTGGCGGAATCTGCCTTGATAAAGTTTCTCTGGAAGAGGTTAAAGCCGCGGTAGATCGCTTAATGTTACATAAATCTTGCATCGGCATTTAGATCATAGGCGCAAGAAATGCAAATTGACTGGCGACTCAAAGTTCTTATTCAGTTCATGCTCGCGCCCTTACCATTTGGCGAGCGGGTAAACTATTTTTTACAGCGAGTGCGGGGGGGGGCAGCGCAAAGAGCTCGAAGAACAACTTCCGGAACGATGCCGCGCAATTGCGCTGTTATTGGAGCATTCCCTGCTGCGCGGCGGAGTTGTTGTAGAAGTCGGCACCGGTTGGTGTCCTATGCCGACTTTTTTACTCTATCTATCCGGCGCCAGGAAAATTTTTACTTACGATCATATCCGACACGTTCGTTTTGATCTTTGCCGCGAAATGCTTCGCGTTTTTCGGGCACATGAGGGTATGATAGCTGAAAAATTTGGATTAACGCGAGAGCAACTTTCGTATAAGTTGGGATTGTTGGAAAGTTCAACGAGTTTAGAAGAGCTTTTCCAGCGCGGCGGAATTGAATATATCGCCCCTGGGGATGCCGGGCATACAAATCTGGCCGATAAATCGGTAGACATTTTTTATAGTCATGCTGTGCTGGAGCATGTTCCGGAGAGTATCGCGCATGATTTAATTGTAGAGGCCAAGCGAGTGCTTAAGCCCACAGGAATCTTTTATGCCCTGATTGGGCTATTTGATCACTATTCATACATCGATAACCGAGTCAGTAAAGTGAACTTCCTCAAATATTCGGAATGGCTGTGGACGCTGTTTGTTAAAAACCGAATCAGTTATCACAATAGACTACGCGAGCGCGATTTTCTTGAAATACTTGCGAAATACGGCGGGGTGGTCGAAAAACTGGTGTCTACCATCGATCCGACGGACGTAGAGCGCGTTAAGCAAATGAAAGTTGCTCCCCGTTTTCGTAGATTTAGCCCGGAAGAATGCGCGGTATCGTTGACGGAAATAATTGCAAAGTTCTCTGCTTGTGACACCGCCATCTCAAGCTCTGCCCAAAGAACCATAAAGACTTGGGGCGAATAAATGGAACAACTCTATACTCTCAACGGGCACAAGGTTTTGCCACGAAGACTCGAAGACACGAAGAAAAGCCTTTATTTTTGCTTTTTTCGTGACTTTGTGTCTTCGTGGCGAAGTGAAAAATTATGCCCTGTGAAAGTATATGTCAAAGTTTTTTAACGCTTTGGAGACTTATGTGCGGCATTGCCGGAATTTTAGCTCGTCAACTAATCTCTAAAAACGCCGTAGCCATTCAGCGAATGACGATGGCCTTGCGCCATCGCGGCCCGGACGATGAAGGCTTTCTGGCCGTCAATGTTGAAACGCATCGGGCAACCGAGTTGGCCGGGCCGGATAGTCGGGTCACCTTGCCGCGAATTGAGACTTTTCAGGAATCAGCCCATCTCTTTTTAGGACATCGTCGCTTATCCATTCTTGATCTGTCGCCTGCCGGGCACCAGCCGCTGGCCAATGCCGATCGCACGATATGGCTGGTTTTTAATGGTGAGATTTACAACTATCTTGAGTTACGCGACGAATTGCGTTCAGCAGGGTACTGTTTTCGAACGCAAAGCGACACGGAGGTTTTGCTGGCCGCCTACGAGCGTTGGGGCTTTGATTGTCTCAATCGTTTTAACGGGATGTGGGCGTTTGTACTATACGATCAGAATAAGAAGCTCTTGTTTGGCTCGCGGGATCGCTTTGGTGTTAAGCCGCTATACTACTACAAAGACGAGCAGCGTTTTGCGTTTGCTTCCGAAACAAAAGCGTTGCTCAAGCTCGATTTTATCGAAAAGAAAATTAATCCTAATGTCGTTTTTGATTATCTCGTGCTTGAGCTTGACCAAAATTCGACGGAAGGTTTTTTAAAAAACATTTATGAGTTGCCCGCCTCTCATGCTTTTACGCATGATCTAATGACGGATCAGTTTCGACAATGGCGCTATTATACTTTGGCGTATACGGATCGCTGGGAATCATTTGACCCGCCACAATTTCAGCATCATGTCGAACAGCTTCGCACCCGATTGGTCAAAGCAGTTGAACTCCGGCTGCGCGCTGACGTAACGGTTGGATCATGCTTGAGCGGCGGGCTGGATAGCTCCAGTATCGTTTGTATCACCAATCAGTTTTTAAAAACACAGCATTCCAAACAATTAGGCGAACAACAACAAGTTTTTACCACCTGCTACGAAGACCCCCGTATTGACGAGCGTCAATGGGTCAAGCAAGTTGTTGAACAGACCGGAGTCTCATGGCATCAAACTTTCCCTACGTCCCAAACATTTTGCCATGACCTGGAAGATTTGATCTATACGCAGGATATGCCTTTTAAGTCAACTTCGCAATACGCGCAATATTGCGTTATGAAGTTGGCCCACGAACACGGAATCAAAGTGTTATTAGACGGCCAGGGTGGGGATGAGTTGTTTACAGGCTATCCCGGTTTTTATCGGGCTTATTTTTTGGAAATTTTGCGCCATGTCGATATAAAAACGCTCTTGCGTGAAACTGCGGGCTTACGTAATGCCCCTACGAATTTGGGCTACATTTTTCTTGCCTTTATTCGGAATTGGGGAATCAACTTTATTCCTGCAAAATCGCTTAGCCCGGTGTTTAAAGCCATCCGACCTGAGCCGCATTATTTGCAAGCGGAATTTTGGCAAAACAATATTGGCCGTCTTGCGGCCTTGCGTGAGAAATCATTTACCTCATTGAATCAGATGCTTCATGCCACTTTTCATCAGCAATGTTTGCAGCCGCTTTTGCGCTATGAAGACCGCAGTTCAATGCGATTTTCGATTGAATCCAGAACACCTTTTGCCGACGATCATCCGTTGATCGAGTCTGTTTATCAAATTCCGGCTGTGTATAAAATCCATCAGGGTTGGAGTAAAACATTGCTGCGCCACGCCATGACCGATATTGTACCGAATGGAATTTGCCGACGAAAGGATAAATTGGGCTTTGCTACGCCTGAGTACGATTGGTTAAACGCAGTTCGGCCGTTCTTGCCGGAATATCAAACGGCAGACTTAAAGAACTATATGGATTTGGAAAAATTGTTGAAAAATTGGGATCAAATGGTGCAGCCAAATCAACGTCGAGCTCTAAATGCAACATGGCGTTACATAAATTTTGCCATTTGGAAAAAGATTAATGGAGTATGATCTTCATGATGCACATAGACCTTGATAGCGCGACGCTGGATTAGACCGGTGTTGGTACAACTGCGCCGGTTTAGGCTGATTTCTTGAACAAATAGGTGACAATATGACTTCGTTGGAACGCTTTAAACTGCTGACCGATTTTTTTACGCGTGAAGGCATGGATTATGCCGTGATCGGCGCTTATGCCTTGTATGCCTACGGCTACATTCGGGCGACGCGGGATATGGATTTTATCACCCGGGTCGAATATCAACCCGCCATCATCGCCTATTTGGAATCCATCGGTTTTGAGACCGTGCACCGCTCTGAAGGCTTTTCCAACCATCTGCACGCCGTCGGCTTTATTCGATTAGACTTAATTTATGCGGATAAGGCGACCGCCGACCGAATTTTTGCGGCGGTAACCGCTAAGCTCGTTTTGGAAAGTTTGGAATTGCCGGTCGTCAGCCCGGAGCATTTGATGGCGCTAAAATTATTTGCCGTTAAAAACAACTCGGCCCGCAAGCTCAAAGAACTGGCCGATATTCGAGAGCTCATCCGCCGAACCCGGCTTCCGGCGGCGACAGTGCGCGGTTATCTGCAACAATATGGCCTGGAGAACCTGTATGATGATCTCATCGCCTGAAAATGACGGCGTCATCGCCCGCCTCAATCTCACCTGGGACCATACCGCGCCGCCGCAATGGGCCCTGGAACCGCCGGAGCCGCCGGACGGAAAGCGCGAGCTTGCCCCTTATTTTGAGTTCCTGGCTCAATTCAAGCCGTCCCTGGCGGAACTGCGCGATGTGCAAATTTTCGACAAGCCCTTTTTTCTGCCGGATTTGCCGTGAGCGACACGCCGCCGCACATCCTGATGCTGCTAACCAATCCCTTTGTCGCCGATCCGCGCGTCTACAAGGAGGCGCGGACGCTGGTTCAGGCCGGTTACCGGGTGACGGTGCTGGCCTGGGATCGCCAAAAGCAATATCCGGCCACGCAGATTATTGACGGAATTGATGTTAAGCGGATTCAAATCGGCGCGACCTATGGCCGGCGCTGGCGACAGCTTGGCGGTTTTTTGCGGTTTTACGGCGCGTTATGCTTTCATCTTATGACGACTGCTTATGACGCGGTTCATTGCCACGATTTGGATACCTGGTTGCCGGGCGTATTCTGCGGGCGCTTGCGTGGCAAAAAAGTTATTTTGGATGCGCACGAGCCGGAATATTATCCATATTTATCATCGGGACTTAAAGCCGGAGTCAATTGGTTGGAAGGATTTTTGGCCCGCCGCAGTCATACGCTTGTGGTGACAAGCGACTTTCAGGCCGGCAAATATCAGCGTTTGCGTGTGACCGCAACGGTGAAAGTGGCCAATTATCCCGCGCTGGATTTTTCGGGCAAACAGGCCGCGGATTTTCGACAAAAGCCGCTGGTTATCGGCTGGATCGGTCACTTGCGCGTTGATGACGGTACCGAAGATTTGATCGCCGCCTTTCAATCTCTCCAGCCGTGCTATCCGACCCTGGAATTATTGATTGTCGGCCCCGGCCCGCACGATTATCGTCAAAAATTGGCGGCCTTGATTGCCCGGCAACCGGCAGGCATCCGCTTTCAAGAAGGCGTGGCCTATGGCGATGTGCCGGGCTTGTATCGACAGCTTCACATCGCGGCCATGTTGTATCGGCCGGCGCCGGAATTCCAAAAAATCAACGTCACCAAATTATATGAAGCGATGGCCAACGGCATCCCGATTGTCGCCACCGCCATTAGTGAGTTGCCGGAGATTATTGCCCGTGAACAAAGCGGCCTGATCGTCACCCAAGATGGAATAGCCACGGCCATCGAATATCTGCTGAATCATCCGGAGGAAGCCGAGGCGATGGGCCGGCGCGGACGAACGGCTTTTGAGCAGCGCTACAACTGGGAATTGATGGAAGAAAACCTGCGCCGGGTGTATCAGGCCAGTCTTGGCGATTCAACGGAGTCATGATGCGGCAATTTCTAAAAAATATCGACTTATTAAAAGTTTTTTTGTCATTACGTCACCAAGAGCAAAAATTGGGGTAAGCGCATAGTCGTTTTTGAAACGACACCCTTTCTATCATGGAGGCAAACATGAACTATATACATTCAAAACCCGCGCTGGCTTTTATCGGTTTCGGCTATTGGGGGCCGAATCTGGTGCGCAACTTTTCCCAATTGGATACTTGCGAAGTCAAAACAATTGTCGACCCGCGCGAAGATCGACGCAAAGCTGCACAACGGCAATTTCCCCACGTGCAAACCGCGCAGGACCCAACGTCTGTTTTGCATGATCCGGCTGTGGACGCAATTGTCATTGCCACACCGGTTTCCACTCACTTTGAGTTGGCCCGGCAAGCGTTGGCGAACAACAAGCATGTTTTGATCGAAAAACCGATGGCAGCTACTGTCGCCGAAGCGCAGGCTTTGGTGGAACTGGCCGAGCGGCAAAACGTGCTTTTGATGGTCGACCATACTTTTTTATACACCGGCGCAGTGCAGCGAATCAAAGAACTTATCACCCGTGGCGAAATCGGCGGCTTGCAATATTTTGACTCAGTGCGGATTAATTTGGGTCTGTTTCAGCCGGATATTAATGTGATTTGGGATTTGGCCCCGCACGATATTTCCATCCTGTTTTATTTGACGGAGCAGCGGCCCATCGCCGTCAGCGCCACCGGCATTTCGCACACCGGAAACGGCATCGAAAACATTGCCTATCTGACCTTGCATTACGCGGATGACATGATCGCGCATTTCAGTTGCTCGTGGACATCGCCGGTTAAAGTCCGTCGCATTTTAATCGGTGGCAGCGAAAAAATGATTCTGTACGATGATATCGAGCCGACCGAAAAGGTCAAAATCTACAACACCGGCTATCGGGTGACGTCGGTCTTGTCCGAAGAGGATCGCTATAAAATTCTGGTCGATTACCGCGTCGGAGATATTTACACGCCCAAGCTGGATCAGACCGAAGCGCTGCGCGGCGTGGCTCAAGATTTTATTGCCGGAATTTGTCAGGGCAAGACTCCGCTGTCGTCGTGGCAAAGCGGGTTAGACGTGGTGCGGGTTCTGGAAGCGGCGCAGCAATCCATAAAAAATAGAGGTCGGGAGGTTTCTTTAACATGAAAACAATCACTGTAAATAGCGACCGGCAGGCGTTAAACAACGTGACGGTCGGCGAAGATGTCAAAATCTTTAACTTTGTCAACGCCTATGGTTGCGAGATTGGTGACTCTACCAAAATCGGCGCGTTTGTGGAGATTCAAAAAGGCGCGACGATCGGCAAAAACTGCAAAATATCCAGTCACACCTTTATTTGCGAAGGCGTTCACATTGGCGATGATGTTTTTGTCGGCCACAATGTATCTTTTATCAACGACATGTACCCGCGGGCGACTACCGAAGATGGTCAAATACAAACCGAAGCTGATTGGCAAGTAGTCGAAACTTTTGTGGAATCCGGCGCATCCATTGGCACCAGCGTGACCATTTTGGCCGGTATTCGAATCGGCGAAAAAGCCATGATCGGGGCCGGTGCGGTTGTCACCAAAGACGTGCCGGCGTTTGCCATTGTTGTCGGCAACCCGGCCCGTGTCATCGGTGATGTCCGTGATCGCAAACCTATTGAAGGCCGGGAATAGCTGTAAACATTTTGCACAACTATAGCTGATAAAGTTTATGCTGAGCAATAAGCTCGGCTATTGCCGGTGGAACAAGGTGAGCAATATCTTCATTTCGACGAACCATTTCCCGAATTTTTGTGCTGGAGCATTCCGGCGGATTGAAATCCGGATGGTAGCGGGCGACATGAAAATTGGGCCATATTTTGCGGTCAATTTGTAGTGGATAGCCGGCTCGTGGGGCAATAATAAAATCAGCGCCATGAACAGGGTCAGTCAACTTAGGGCCTTCTACCCAAACATCACGAATGGCTTCGGGCGGCCAATCCGAGCCAATAATAATAAAAAAACGCGCTCTTGGCCATTCACGGCGGAGTTCCTGCCACAAAAAATATGTCGGCGTATTGGGAGAACGAAAAATGTCCAGATCGCTGACGGAAACCGGAAGGGAAGTGTAGGGCTGCGCAGACTCTGCCAGGATATGCGCCATTTGTAGCCGCACAGCCGGGTCGGTTTGGATAACTTTATCGCGTCGTCCACCGCTGCCGGATGGAATAATCATGACACGCTGCAAATCAAGAGCCGCCCAATCGGCAGATTTAAGTAAGCCAATCAACCGGCAGACATGTCCATTTTGCAGCGGGTCATAGGAGCCGCTTTCGATTGAAATATTCTCGGATGTGGCGCGGATGGTCATGGTAATTTAAATTATCCTTAATCCCGAGCGAAAAATTGAGGCCGCTATGCCTGCAGCGGTTTTGGCGTAAATTTTCAAAAACCGGATGTTAATTTCAGAGCTCCTGATCCCGTGCGAGGCTAACAGTCGTGAAACTTATTTCTGCAAAAGCGGTTAACGCCGATTTTGCTCCCTAAAAAGGGTTGCTTTGAGCGTGAATCTCATGAGACCATTTTTGTAAAGTTTCCAACGCGGATTCAGCGTTTACAAGGGTTGGAGACATTGGATATTCAAAAATGGTCTCACTCCAGATTCACGCGGATCAGGAGGTCTGAATTTAGGCTTTTTTGAGGCAATTACGGGTTTAAGTCATGTTAAAATTC
>CAYOLL010000071.1:0-28209 GCA_964404765.1 uncultured Gemmatimonadota bacterium
TGGTCCTTGGTAAGTCAGCGCAACCCAGAGATTACTTTGATTCGGCATTAAGTATTCGTTTTCAAATGAACGATTTGAACGGACAAGTTAAAATCCTCTTAAATATTGGGACAAACTACGGTCGTCAAAAGCAGCTGAATGACGCGTTACCTTTTTTTGCAAAAGGGTTGGAGCTTTCAAAAAATACTAATGATAAACAACTTCAAATAAAGGCCCTCAATAATTATGCTATCGTTCTTTCCTCTGCTCGAAATTATAAAGAAGCTTTACAGTTTTTTTGCGAATCTAGAGATCTATCTAAGCATATTGGTGATAAACACTCTGAAGCAATTACCATCCAAAACTTACCACTATGTTATATTTCAATGAGTGAAGTAGACAAAGCGGTTGAAAGCTATCAGCATGCAATAGCGCTTTTCGAGCTAATTGGTGTTTATCGAGAGGTTATTCAAACGTATTGTTATATGGCGGAAGACTTTATTGAGATGAAGGATTATGAAGCGGCTGTCATCACATGCAAAAAAGCAGACGAGATAATTGCAAAAAGGGGTTTAGCGGACTGTAAAGAAATGGTGGCTCAAATCCGGGCAAAAATAAAGCAGGCGGAACATGCGCTTGCACATTCTGCCTTTGATAAGCCTTGATGATGGCGATTCCACAATTGCTTTAGGTGGATGGCGTTTTTTGAAGCAAGGTGTTTAATTTTAATGAAAATGACATTAACACCGCGACGGCTGACGCGGTGTGGAAACACCCGGATTCATCTGGATGTTAGAGAAAGATAATTTCCCAAATATATTTCTTTCCCTTTAACGGGAGGTCTTATGAAAACAATGATGTTGATTTTGCTCTTTCTTTTTGTAGCGTCGATCACCATGACTTTTGCCGAATCTACCGTTACGATCACCGATGACGGTTATCCGCGCTGGATTGTCAATGACGGCACCCCGGCGGCCTGTTTTGTTCAGCTAAGCAATTTGATAACCGGGCGCACCTATTCGTATCGGGTTACTCTGCGCGACGCCACTGGAAACAATGCCGGTGAAACTTATGACGATGACCTCAATATCTGGAGCAATGCGGTCGGGGGCAATGCGCCGCGTTTTGCGGCCACATCCACCGATACCGGTTTTTATGCCGCTTTTCGCCTACTTCAATACGAAGGGACGGCTGCTAACTTGCGCCTTGATCTCACGGATCTGTCCACACAAAGCGTTTTTTCATTTATGTCAACCCCAATTACCATTGGTAACACCGACAACTCGGGCTGGATGGAAGGATATACCAATGTTTCTTCTCGGGCACGAGAAGGTAATTTCATGATTGCTTATGGCTCCGGCCCCTTCGGCTTCTACCCGGCCGAGCCCAACGGCATTGACGAAGGTTACCCGGATGAGCCCGGCTACTTCCGCTTTGCCGTGCCGGACACGCTCATCCACACCCTGGAAATTCGGGATGAGAACAACGCGCCGCAGGACAGCATCAGCGGCAAATGGCGGACACGGGCCGGCAACGCGCTGCTGGCCACGGACGCCACTATCGGGCCGGGCGTGTATCGGGCGCCGCAGCGGTTGCTTGTGCCCGGCGGCGTGACCCTGACCATCCGTCCCGGCACGATCCTTAAATTCCCGGATCGCGGCGCGCTGGTCATCGGCGGCACGTTGGACGCGCAGGGCACGGCGCAAAATCCCATCGCTTTTACATCATTGGCGGACGATGCCGCCGGCGGCGATACCAACAACGACGGCGACAGCGAAGGCGAACCGGGCGATTGGCACGGGGTTATCTTTGCCCCGGACACGGAATTCGGCTTTGCCAGCGCCCCGTCCAATCTAAAGAACTGTTTTGTGCGTTTTGCCGGGCGGGCCTTTGAAGTCACCGATAATCCGATCGGCATTCCGTATAGCATCATCAACGATCCGGCGGCGGTCTACTGTGTCGGCGCTTCACCCACGCTGACCCGCACCACCATTTTTGCTTCCGGCGGCAGCGGCTTATTCATCTATGGCGAATGTGCCCCCACGCTGGACAGTTGCCAGGTGAGTCAAAGCAGTTTATTGAATGATGGCGTTCATCCGGGTATCGTGGCGCGGTCGTATTTGTACGAAATTCAGCGCGAGCCGACGGCGCCGATTATTCGCGGCTGTACGATTCGGGCCAACCCGGACGGCGGCATTTATTTATACGGCGAGCAGGTGACCGGCTTGATTGAAGGCTGCGCTATCGAGCGCAACGGCCCTTTTGGCGTTAAATGCGACCGAGAGGCGTCGCCACAGATCAAGGGCAACACCGTTTCCGGCCATTTTAGCGAAAATCCGCGCGGGGCGGGCATCGTCTGCGGCGATGACACCCGTCCGCTTATCCGCAACAACCTCCTTCACGATAACCTCTTCCCGCTGCAAGTGTATATAAACCATCACGCCGATATGGATACCAGCAATCATTACAGCAACAACCGCATTTCCGCGGTATGGGTGGCGACAGCAACCGATACTTATTGGGCGCCCGGCACGCAAACCTGGCCGAATGTGAACCTGCCCTACCTGTTTCCAGCCGGTGTGACCGGGCTGTTTGCCGGAAATACCGTCACGCTGGCCCCGGGCGTGATTTTCAAATTCCTCAACGACCGGATCAACGGACGCTTTGGCGGGCTGGATATTAACGGCACATTCATCGCGCGCGGCACGGCGAAGCAGCCCATTATCTTTACCGGCGCGGATGATGATTCGGCCGGCGGGGACATGTTTGGCGACGGTTTATTGCCGGATTTTTCGCCGGGGCAATGGGGCGCCATTCGGGTTTATAACACCTGGGACGGTCAGCGCGGGACCTTCATCGCCGATCATTGCATTATCCGTTGCGGCGGGGGAAACGAGACGGCCGACCGGGCCATGCTGGTTCTGCGCAATGTGACCAACCGCCTGACCAACAGCAGCATCGCCTACAGCCAGAGCTATGGCATCGCCGTGCTGGATACGGAGGCGGTCAGCCTTAGCGATTGCAATATTCATGATAATTACGGTGGTATCGTGGTCGACGGCAATGGCGGCATTATTTTGCGACGCAGCGCCATTCATAAGCACCAGACTAACGGCGTGGCTTTTTTGAGCAATAATTGGGAGCAGAATCTGGCTGTGAGCCTCATCGATAGCTGCGGGTTTAATAACAACCTGGGCCGAGCCATCTGGATCCGCGGCAATGACCGGCTGACCGTTAGCCGGTGCGTTATTGACGGGCCGATCGATGACGGCGGCTTCGTGTTGGGCGAAAACGGGCGCGGTATCGTCTGCGATGGCGGAGCCAATCCGATGCTGACCGCCAATGTTTTTTTGAATTGCCGCTACCCGCTTTTGTACTCCAACAGGGGCGTGGCGCGGTTTGGTTCGGGCAATGTATTTGCGGCCAATACGCTGAATGCCGTTTATGTGACATCGACGAACATCATGACCGGCCGCTGGATGAATCCCGGCGTGGCCTATGTCTTTAAAAGCCAGGCTGATATCAGCGCCGATGAAGTTGTGCAGCTCGATCCGGGCGTGGTGTTCAAGTTCCGCACGGATCGCTTTACCAACAAGACGGGCGGGCTGAATGTGTACGGCACGTTATTGGCTGCCGGTGACAGTCTGCGCCCGATTGTCTTTACCAGCTTAGATGATGATGAATTCGGCGGCGATGCGGACGGACGGCCAAGCGTCGGCTCGCCGGGCGATTGGGGCGGGATTGGTTTTGACAGCGGCAGCCGGGGGAGTTTATTCAAAAACTGCGTGGTGCGCTACGCCGGTTTTTCGGATTATAATTCCGGTACGGCAGTGTGGATCGCCGCAGATTCGCTGGTGCTGGAACGGTGCGTAATCAGCCTGAGTTTGGGGGCCGGCATAAGCACGGGCTGGAGCGGCATCGTGACCACAATCCGCAACTGTTCCATCCAGAATAATAACGGCCTGGGTATTTGGGCTTATCTTTGGAACAACCCGGAAAATCCGCCCCGCAGCAGTTCGCTGCTTGTGGAGAATTGCCTGATCACGCAGAATCAGCAGGGCGGCCTCCTGATCGGCGAAGACGCCCTGACCGGGATGATCCGTAACAACATTATTCGCGACAATGGGCCTTTCGGCATTTCCTGTCACGGCCGGGGCAGCCCGAAAATTCACGGCAATAATATCAGCGGCCATCGCACCGACTTATTTGTCGGCGTGGGTATCCGGCTGGATGACTACGCCCGTCCGGAGATCAAAAATAATGTGTTTGAGTATAATGACGCGCCTATCGAAATGCCCTTGGATAATGAGCTTAATGCCGACCGCAGTAACTCGGCGCGTTTGAATATGATCAACGGCATTTCGGTGGTGAATCAGTATTGGTTCAATCCGACGCAAACCTGGCGCAATGTGGGGTTGCCATACGTTATGCCGCCTGAAGTCTTTTATGCTTATGGTGAAGGGACAATCACCATCGAGCCGGGCGTGGTGTTCAAATTCCGCCATGACGCTGTGGGTCACGGCGGATTTGCGGTCGCCGACAGTGTTCAGCTCATCGCTCAGGGAACGACCGACGAGCCTATTATCTTTACGCATTTCACCGATGACGAATACGGCGGCGACACGAACGGCCGGCTGTTGGACGACGATCCGACCGCGCGTTATTGGGGCGGTTTGTGGGCAGGGGGCGCGGCTTCCACCTTGGAAAATTGCCTCTTTCGTTTTGGCGGCAGTCCCCGGGATGGCGCAGCGCTCTATACTTATGGCCCGGTGGAAAAGCGTCATACCGTTCGGCAATGCGTTTTTGAAGAAAATCCTTTTATCGCTATTTGGAGTTGGAGCGAGGACAACTCGATCCTCAGTGACAACTTGCTGCGACATTCTCAAATTGGAATTCAAAGCGACTATAGCGCCATGACGAGCATCACCCACAACCGCTTTGAAGAAGTGAATACGTGCGTGTATGTGCGGGGTGCGCTGCCGGTGGTGCGCAACAATTCTTTCCCCGCCGCGCTCAGCGACGGCAGCCCGGTCACCGGCGTCAATGCCTTTGAAAATTCCGGCGCGATTATGGACGCGGAAAATAACTGGTGGGGCGATGCCGGTGGGCCGCAATTTACCGGCGAGGGTGAGCCGGCGGCGGATTGCCAAACGCCCAGTGCGCGTGGGGCGCTGGTTACGGCCAATGTTGATTTTTGTCCCTTTGCGATGACGCCGGGCGTGGTGGCCGCGCCGGCTATTCTGTCCCGACCGGCGGAAGCGGCGGTGATCAACCGCGCCTATATCTACGACCTGAAAATTCGCCGGCTAAACGCCGGCGCGCTGTCTGTCGAAATGCTCAATGGCCCTGACTGGCTGCAATTGGACCCGATTAATCAACGTCTGCTTGGCACACCGGCATCATCCAGCGCGACGCGCAGCTTGATCATGCTACGGGTCAGCGATGAACAAGGCCGGGCGGCGGCGCAGGAGTTTGAAATCAGCCTCTATCAATCCGGCGATGTCAACCTGGATGGTCGCGTAGACGAGACGGATGCCGCGGTTCTGACGCACGGCCTTTTGAAGCTGACAAACCCGACGCCCGCCCAAATGATAACGGGCGATGTAAACGGGGACAACCGGCTGTCCATGCGGGACTTGCTGCAATTGTTGACGATGTTGAAACCATAAACGGAGGATGATATGTATATTCGTACCTGCCTGCTTGTCGGATTGACGCTGGCTTTCGCCGCGCCATTGGCGGCCGCGCCGACCATTGCTCTGGTCGAGGACGGTTATCCGCGCTGGTTTATCAACGACGGCACGCCGGCCGCGCTGTTTGTCAAAGTCGGCGGCCTGCTTCCTAACGGCAGTTATGCCTATAACGTCGTCGTAGAAGATATGGACGGCAATATGGGCGGCGAGATGTATTATCCGGATGGCGATTGGTGGGGCTCGTCCGAAGATTTCCGCGCCGAAGTGACTACCCAAACCGCGCTCGTGCCGCGCCTGACCGCATTTCGGTTGACGGGCGCCTCGGTCGGAACGGCCACGCTGCGCACCCGGCTGTGGGACCAAAACAGCGGCGAAATGATTGCCCAAAGCGAAGCGGAAATTCAGGTCGGCAATCCCAAAAATATGGCCTGGATCGAAGGCTACACGAACGCGCAAACGCAAGTCGTCAAGGCTATGGCCGGCGGCCTGCCGGTCGGCATGTATGCCAGCGAGCCCAACGGCGTGGTGGAATATGAAGAAAGCCTCGGCCCGCGCTATTTTCGCCTGGCCGTGCCTGATACATTGATTGAGCGGCTGGATATTTGCGATGTTCGCAATGTGGCGGTTGGCGCGTTGTCGGTTAATTGGGAGGCGCAGGCCGGACGCTCCAGCCTGATCACGGATGCGGCCTGGCGGCCGGAAGGTAATCCGTACATTCTGCGCCACGTCATGCACATTTCTTCGAGTGTCCGCTTAAGCCTGGCGGCCGGCACTGTCGTGGGCGCTTATGAAGACGCCGGGTTTGTGGTGGATGGCGTCTTTGCCGCCAACGGCACGGCCGCTGATTCGGTTTATCTAACCGCCTTGCCCGACAGTGCCATTGTGGGCGATTTTGGCTGGGGCAATTGGCCCTATCCCGGCCAATGGAACGGTTTGATTTTCAGCCCGTTGGCCAATAGCGACGAATGCCGGTTGAGCTATTGCCAGATTCGCTATGCCGGCCGTGAACAAAAAGCGGCGGTCATCATGGACGGCGTCTCGCCGCAAATGACCAGCAGCGCCATTGCTTATAGCGAGACCGGCGGACTTTTGCTGACCGACGGCGCGTCGCCGGAAATCAAGCGCTGTCTTTTCTACCGCAATAGTAATTCCTGGCCGGTTGGCTTTCCGCAAATCCGGGTCATCAGCGCCGCTGAGGACTTTCGACAAGACTCAGGACGCAGTTCCGATCCCATCATCACGGCGAGTTTGTTTTTAGATAGCTATTATGGCGGCATCCATTTTGTCGGGCCCACCGCCGCGCAAGTGGAAGGTTGTGACTTTTTCCGCCTCGGCTGGTTGGAATACGGTATTTTTTGCGAGCGAGGGGCTTCGCCTGCTTTAATCGACAATACTTTTCGCGGCGAGCCCGAACAACCCGGCGGCGGTGGCCTGCGTTGCCGCGATCATGCCCGCCCCACGCTTTCCGGCAATCGCTTCGCCAATCTATATCAACCGCTTAGCCTGGATGTCACCTGCCCGTTGACCATTGAGGCGGCCAATACCTTTGCCGAGACGAATCAGGCGAATTGGGCGCAGCTCGAATCCTACGAAGGCAGTTGGCAGTTGGCCACCGGTGATTGGCGTAATCCGGGCGTGCCCTACATCACTCGGGCTTTTCCCCTTCGCGTGGCCGCCGGGGAAACTGTCGCGATTGAGGCCGGGACCACGTTCAAGTTCTGCGGCGACACGCAATTGCAAAGTTATGGCGGGCTGGATGTCTATGGTACGCTGATCGCGCCGGGCACGGCCGATGCGCCAATCACCTTTGGCAGTTTGAGCGGGAACGAAAGTTACCACGTGGCCGGCTGTGACGTAGATAGTTGGGGCAGTGTCTACTTTGATGTCGGCAGCAGTCACAACGTGTTGGAATATTGCCAAATTTCCGGCGGCGGGCAGGGTCTGGACGCCGACGACGGTATGGTCGCGCTGAGCGGCGTGAATATGAATGTTGTCGGCTGCGATTTTTCCGGCAGCGCCGTTTATGCCGTTGAAGCCGCGGACAGCTCCAGAGCGAATTTTCTCAACTGCTCTTTTAAGGAGAGCGCCTTTGGCGGACTGATTGCCCGTAACAGCATGGTCAATCTGGACAATTGCGTTTTCATGAACAATTCGGTTTATACCGAAATCGGCAACGGTTTGGCCTTAATTCAAACCGCGGCGGAGGTGACGAACTGCCGGTTTTCCAACAATCGGAACGTGGCCCTGCAATGCTTTGGTCAGGCCGATGTCTCGGTTGTCGGCAATACGTTTAGCGGCTTTGCCGATGGGCCGCGCGGTATCGGCCTGCGCAGCGTACGGGGAGCCAAACCTTTTGTCGACCAAAATACTTTTGAGCATTTGTCGATTCCGGTGGAGTTGGCCGACAATGGTCTGGCCGATTTTGGCCCGAACAATACGTTCTCGGAAAATTTGTGGCAGGCTGTCAACGTCAAAAACGAAGTCTTTTTGACTCATGTCTGGACGGACCCCGGCCTGGCCTATCGCATTGACAAATCTGTCTACATCCCGCCCCAACAGATCGTTACCCTGATGCCTGGCGTGGTTTTCAAATTCCGTTACGAAAATAGCCCGCCTGATTTTATCGGCGGCTTGTACGTGGAAGGTACGCTCATTGCCGAGGGCGAGGCCGACCGACCCGTCGTCTTCACCAGCCATAATGATGATGTTTACGGCGGGGATATCTATGGCAACGGCCCCTCAACAGGCTACCCCGGCGAATGGGGCGGGGTTATTCTGGCCGAAAACAGCCGCGGTCATGTGCTGAATCATTGCGTGATTCGCTACGGTGGTCGCGCCGACTTTGAGACTCGCGCCGCCATCAATGAAACCATGGATTTTCGAGCCGATCTGGATGACCGCCTGGCCGGGTTAACCGTTTTATGCAGCGGCTTGACGATTTCCAACTGTGACATCGGCAATAATTACGCCCATGGCATTCTGACTTTTGGCGAAAATACGACGATTGAAGATTGCTACATTCATGACAATGGCGATGGCGCCGGCGGCGCGGGGGTCCTGTGGGGCTATGTGTCGGCGGTGATTCGGCGCAATCAAATCCGCAATAATACGCATGGCCTTTTTGCCTTTGGCCAGGCCGGCGGAAAAATCTCCGACAACACGATCAGCGCGGTGGGGCCGCCCGAGTATCCCGAATCCTCTTTTCAAACGTCGGCCAGCCGCCTGATTTGGCTGATCGACACAGCCGCGGCCGTTCGATTGGAAAATAATACCCTGGATGGATTGCATGGCGACAATTATTACGCTCGCTATGGTCTGGATTTGCTGATCGCATCAAATGTTACTCTAAAAGATAATGTGATTCGGCACACCTACCAGCCCGTGCAATTTGACGCCTTATCACAATTACCGGTTTTTGAAGCGGGAAACACGCTTGTCGACAACCGGGTGCAGGCCATTCGTTTTAATCCGCAAACCGGCGGGTTTGTCTTTGGCGATTGGACAACCCCGCCCGCGCCCGTTCTGATTTCAGAAAGTATCTGGATTCCGGAGGATCAGACTATGTCCATCGCGCCGGGCACGATCTTTTTGTTTGCCGACAACAGCTACTTTTTTGTTCATGACTTGACGGCTATCGGTGGCCCTGATACTGCAGCCATTGTTTTCACTTCCGATAACGACCCGGCTTATTGGAATACCTATCCGGAAGAAAACAACTACAGCGCCTGGAACGGTCTATTTGTCTATGACGCCAGCACATTGGACGGGTGTGTAATTCGCTATGCCGGAGGCGGTCACCATTCGATTTATATCGCTCCTTCGACAGGCTCAGGCAGTGGTCGGCCATCGACCGTTTCGCGCTCCACCATAGAATACGGCATTTCTGCCGGAATATGGGTGGAGAATGATTCGCGCATCTTTGGCAACACATTCCGTGATTTCTACGGCATCCGTTGGGATGATGAGGCCGTCAGCGGCATAACCGTGTCCGGCGGCGCATCACCTTTGATTTTCGGCAATGCGTTTAGTTCCTCGTCGGCCTGGCGTTGCGTCTCCGTTTATCAGGCCGATCCGCTCATTCAATATAACGCTTTCAACCTGCCCGAAGAACCCGGTTTGAATCAATTTGGCGTCTATGCGTTGATCGATCCGGCGCAAACCAGCGCCGTCAATGCCGAAAATAACTGGTGGGGACACGCTGACGGGCCGATTTTTAATGAAGCCGGCGAACCTTTTGAAGATTGTCTGAACTCTGAACCGATGGGCCTGCGGGTCAGCGAGGATGTGGATTTTTGCCCGTTTCGAACCACGGCTACGCACGTGCCTTTTATCGCCAGTCAGCCTCCGTTAGTAGCTTTTTTTGATCGGCTTTATGAATACAAAATAGAGACATTTGATTGGGATGGCGGTCCCGTAACAGTGACTTTGGCTTCCGGACCGGCTTGGTTGCGCTTCGATGCCGCCACGTTCCGTTTGAGCGGTACGCCGACTGCCGCCCAAAGCGGCGCGCATCCGGTCAAGCTGCGGGTGACCAATACCGCCGGTGAAATGAGCACACAGCAGTTTACCGTGAACGTATCCGCGGCCGGCGATCTATCCGGTGACGGACTGGTCAACGAAGCCGATGCGCGCTTGCTGGCGGATTGGGCGCTGAATCGTCAGACACCAACAGATATACAAGAAGCTAGTGGAGATTTAAACAGTGATGGCGTATTAACTATTCTGGATGTTCTAAAGTTAATTGTCATGCTGAAAACGACACCACGTTGACCACTTTAACGTCCCCGGGGCTTTATATAACACTATGCCGGCGGCTTACGGCTGCACACTTTCAAGTATCTGGTTGAGCAAAAATCACAATGTTTCAAAAAATCTTTATATTCGCAAAAATTTTTCTTGCAGATTTAAACCTAAAGCTATATAATTTGCCCGAATTTATGAAGCAATTATGCTTGAAGATATACCTGATTTTTATAAAAGACTGCACTATTCCGCAGCACGTTTTTCCCAAATTATCCTCTTAGCATGAGGGGACATTTTTAACGGGTATTTAAGGAAAGATACGTGGCGCAATTTTTTCCAAAATGGACGAACTATCTACCGCCGATTATTGTCGGAGTAATAGGAGTCACGCTGGCCGCGATTGCTGGCTTTCTATGGTACTTTGGCTCGCCAAAGTTTACCGACGTGGGTTATCGCCCGAAGCAGCCGGTTCCTTACAGCCACAAGCTTCATGCCGGCGATCTTGGTATAGACTGCCGGTATTGCCACGTATCTGTGGAAACATCCGCCAAAGCTAATATTCCGCCTACCCAAACCTGCATGAACTGCCACGCTTTGGTTTTACCGGAAAGTCCAAAACTTACGCTGGTTCGCGACAGTTGGAAGACTGGTAAGCCTATTGAATGGGTTCGTGTCCATAACCTTCCCGACTACGCCTATTTTAACCATAGCGCTCATTTACGTGCGGGTGTCGGCTGCAAAAGTTGCCATGGTCGTGTTGACGAAATGGAAGTTGTTATGCAAAAAGAACCGCTTAGCATGAGCTGGTGCTTAGACTGTCATCGCAACCCGGACAGCCATTTGCGTGATCTTGGTAAAACGTCGGTTACAGATATGAAGTGGGAGCCCGCCGCTAATCAAGGCGACGTTGCTGCTAACTTGAAAAAAGAAAATAGTATTGCTCCATCTGAGGATTGCTCGGTATGTCATCGATAAGAGAGATTTCGGCCCCTATAAAAGAAAAAGAGTACTGGCGTAGTCTTGAGCATTTAGCCAACACGCCGGAATTTCAGGAATATGCACAGCGTGAATTTCCTGAGCAGGCGTCCGAGCTGACCAATCCGGTTACGCGTCGTACTTTTCTATCATTAATGGGTGCGTCACTGGCAATGGCCGGTTTGACTGGTTGTCGCCGTCCGGTGGAGAAGATTATCCCGTATGTAGTTCAGCCGGAAGAGATTACACCCGGTATTCCACAATATTACGCAACTGCAATGCCTTTTGGCACATCATCTTATAGTCTTATAGCCGAAAGTAACGAAGGCCGGCCCACCAAGATTGAAGGTAATCCAAAACACCCGGCATCACTGGGCGCGACGAATGCGCTGGCGCAGGCCACAATTTTAAATCTATATGACCCCGATCGTTCACAATCTATTCGCAACAATAAATCAGAAGCGAAGTGGGCGGATTTTGTTACTTTTTGGCAGGGTTTGCATAGTAAATTTGCGACAAGCGGTGGTAAAGGTCTGGCGGTTCTAAGCGAGCCCTTTTGTTCGCCGACGCTGAATCGTTTAGCCGAAGCGTTTAAGGCAAAATTTCCAGAAGCATTGTGGGTCGCCTATGATCCCATCAATGATTCTAATATATTTGACGGTTTAAAGCTTTTTAGCGGACAAGACATTCGGCCGGTCTATCATTTAGACAAAGCGGATGTGATACTGGCCCTTGATGCTGATTTTATGTTGGCTGAAACGGATAATGTTGCCAACGCTAAAGGTTTTGCTGCCCGGCGTCGTGTTCAATCCGAGCAAGACTCAATGAATCGCTTCTATGCCGTTGAAGGCAATCTGTCGATTACCGGCGGGATGGCCGATCATCGCCTGCGCTTAGCAAGCAGTCAAATTGGGGCATTTGTTGAAGCCTTAGCGTTTGAGTTGCAAGAGCAGGGCGTTGGCTTGGGCAGCGCCGAGGACAAGCGTGGCTTATTCAATGCGCAACAGAAGTGGTTGCAAGCTGTGGCCAAAGACCTGATTTCTGCCAAAGGCCGTTGTCTAGTGGTGGCCGGGCAGGATCAGGGTGTGGGTGTTCACGCTCTTGTGGCCGCGATAAATTTTGCTTTAGGCAATGTTGGACAAACGGTTACTTACCACCCGTTGAAGGATACTTATACTTCACATGTTGACCAGTTAGCTCAATTGGTTGGCGCGAGTGATGTCAATACATTGGTTGTATTAGGCGGTAACCCGGTTTATAACGCGCCGACTGATTTAAATATCAGCGCATTGCTTGGAAAAGTCGAAAACTCGATTCGATTGGGCTATTATTTTGATGAGACTTCTGAAAAAACTAAATGGCATATTCATCAGACCCACTTCTTAGAAGAGTGGGGTGATGTGCGTTCTTCCGACGGGACAGTCAGCTTGGTTCAGCCTTTGATTGCGCCTCTGTTTGATGGGCGCTGTGTAGCTGAAATCGTTCATCTCCTGACGACCGGACAAGAAGCTAAACCCCACGATATCGTCAAGCAAACATGGGCGAATGTAGACGAGAAAGCTTGGCGGAGGACCTTACACGACGGGTTAATGACTGACAGCGTTCTGTCGGTAGTGTCTATAGCGCCACAGGGCGCAGCAGTATGGCAATATTTAGCTGCCAATCCATTTCCGACAGAGGCGCCTTCAGCGTCTAAGCTGGAGTTAGTTTTCAAACCGAGTTCGAGCGTCTATGATGGCCGATATGCCAATAACGCCTGGTTACAGGAAACGCCGGACACAATCACTAAATTGGTCTGGGATAACGCCGCGTTGATGAGTCCGCGTACAGCAGAGACTTTGGGCGTGAAAAGTCCGCACCGTAAAGGTGTAACCGTCGCGGATATGGTTCAAATTGGTCTTGCCGGGCAATCTCTGGAGATTGCGGCATTTATTGTGCCCGGATTGGCTGATAATATGGTTGTTCTGCCGTTAGGCTATGGGCGGGAGGCTGCGGGTCGCGTTGGTAACGGGCCTGGATTTAACACTTACAAATTGCGGATGTCGAAAGGGTTGATGTTTGACGGCGGCGCTTCGATCAGCAAAAGCGGCAAGGACTATACTTTGACGCCTTTACAAGATCATTGGTTGATGGAAGGCCGGCCGATCGTACGCGAGGCCACGCTGGAAGGTTATCGCAAAAACGAGCCTTTCCTGCCCAAAATGACGCAGCATCCGCCGCTAAATTCATTGTGGGACGAGCCTGATTATACTAAGGGTTACCAATGGGGCATGACGATCGACCTAAATTCTTGTATTGGCTGCAATGCCTGTATGGTTGCCTGTCAAAGCGAGAATAACGTCCCGGTCGTCGGCAAAAAAGAGTGCGGAAACGGACGTGAGATGCACTGGATTCGGATAGATCGCTATTTTGCGGGCACCAACGCGGCTGATCCGAAAGATTTAAGCGATCCGGAAATTGTTTACCAGCCGGTACAGTGTCAGCATTGTGAAAATGCGCCGTGCGAGCAGGTTTGTCCGGTGGCAGCTACCACACACGACAAAGAAGGCCTGAATATGATGGTCTATAACCGTTGTGTCGGAACGCGCTACTGCGCCAATAACTGCCCATATAAAGTGCGGCGATTTAATTTTTATGAATATAGTCCGGGCACGAGTGGTTTTGATCCTAAAGATGAAGCCCCGGAAATTTTAAAAATGGCTAAAAATCCGGATGTAAGTGTGCGTATGCGCGGGGTTATGGAAAAGTGTAGCTACTGCAGCCAGCGTATTAATGAAGCGCGGGTTAAGGCCAAGTTAGAAAATCGAACGGTGGGCGATGCCGATTTAAAGACGGCATGTCAACAGGTTTGTCCGGCAGAGGCAATAACCTTCGGTAATATTGTTGATTCGAATAGTCATGTTGTCAATCTGAAAAAGAATAACCGAAACTATGCTCTGCTGGAAGAAATTAACACCAAGCCACGCACAACGTTTTTAGCCAAGCTACGTAACCCAAATCCGGAATTAGCGTAAATATAAGGCTGGGGATTGGTCGAAAATTACGGGTACATTTTTAGCCAAATTAGAGCAAGAAATACAGGCTACGCGCCGTTTGTTGGACGGTTGCAGATTGTATTAAATTAGCAACACAGTTTATATTTCGACTGAGAACAAGATATTTTGATTATCAAAGTCTGAGTTTTTAAGGAATTTTGCAAATGGCAAAAACAGCGCCGGCTCCTATTATTAGAGACATTTTAATCGACGGTAACCCTTCTTTTCATGCCGTCTCAGATCGCATTAGCTCGATCTGCGAAAATAAGCCGCCCAAATTGTGGTATCCGGCCTTTGCTGCTGCGCTTGGCTTGCTGAGCATAATGGGGGCGAGCGTTTTATGGTTATTATACCAGGGTACCGGTATCTGGGGTATTAACAATCCGGTCGGTTGGGGTTGGGCAATTGTCAACTTTGTTTTTTGGGTTGGCATTGGCCACGCCGGGACCTTGATTTCGGCAATTTTATTTTTATTGCGACAGGGCTGGCGCACATCAATCAATCGTTTTGCCGAAGCGATGACGCTATTTGCCGTCATTTGCGCCTTGGTGTTTCCGGGTATTCATGTCGGACGAATTTGGGCGACATACTGGTTTGCGCCTGTTCCCAATCAGATGGCTATGTGGCCAAATTTTCGCAGTCCGCTTTTATGGGATTTCTTTGCCGTAGGCACTTACTTTACGGTTTCATTAGTGTTTTGGTATGTGGGATTAATACCCGATTTGGCAACTCTGCGCGATCGGGCTAAAACCAAGATTAGTAAGACGCTTTTTGGAATTTTTGCGTTAGGTTGGCGCGGTGGTAACAAGCAATGGAAGCATTATGAATTGGCCTACTTGATATTGGCCGGACTTTCCACACCATTAGTACTATCTGTGCACAGTATTGTGAGTACAGACTTTGCCACTAGCGTTTTGCCAGGCTGGCATACGACCATTTTCCCACCGTATTTTGTAGCAGGCGCAATTTTCTCTGGTTTTGCCATGGTGATGACACTAGCGATTCCGGCGCGTAAGATATACAAGCTTGAAGATTTCATTACCATTCGGCACTTGGAAAATATGACAAAAGTGATGCTCGTGACGAGTTTAATGGTCGGTTATGCTTATAGCTGTGAGTTTTTTATCGCTTGGTATGGCGCGAATGATTATGAGCGCTTTGCCTTTATTAATCGTGCTTTTGGTCAGTACGGTTGGGCTTATTGGACAATGGTCACTTGTAATGTGCTTGTGCCACAGATTTTTTGGTTTAAGAAGCTACGGACGAACATTCCCGTAATGTTTGTTGCTACCATTTTTATTAATATCGGGATGTGGTTTGAGCGTTTTGTAATTGTGGTAACTTCATTGGCCAACGATTTTTTACCGTCAGGTTGGGATTATTATAGTCCGACGCTGTTTGATGTGTCGATTTTTTTGGGTTCATTCGGTTTATTTTTTACTCTCTTTTTGTTATTTTTACGCTTTTTACCGATGATTGCGATTGCAGAAGTCAAAAATGTTTTGCCCCAAGCCGACCCGCATTATCACCATGACGGGCACGGTCATTAGATTATTATTGTAAATATGTAGCACAGTGGCGTGGAGAATAGGGATTATGTTTAAGAAATCCTCCGAAAAAGAAATTTCATTACTGGCAGAATTTTCAGGTCCGGCTGATTTACTTCATGCCGCCGAAAAAGTTCGTGACAGTAAACAATTTAAAAATTTCGATTGTCATTCACCATTTCCAATCCATGGGATGGACGCTGCAATGGGTGAGTGCCGGTCACCGTTAGGCTGGATATGCGGCTTTGTTGGTTTTAGTGGTGTCATATTCATGATCGGATTTACTTGGTGGGTTAGTATAATTGGCTATCCAATAGTAACATCCGGTAAGCCGTTGTTTAGTTATCAGGCTTACTTGCCTCCGGTTTTTGCTATTGGTGTTTTATCAGGGGCGATGACTTCTGCGATTGGGATGATTATTTTAAATGGTCTGCCACGCTTAAATCACATATTGTTTAATTCAGATCGTTTTGCCCGGGCAACTGACGACGGTTTTTTTATCAGCATTGCGTCGGATGGGTCAACTCTTGATCCAAAAAAAGCTAAGTCGTTTTTAGAATCAATCGGCGGGAAGAATGTCGAAATTATTACGGAAGAATAACTTTTCATTTTACATATGCGAAATGTTATGAAAACTATGATGCGCTTTATAAAGTATATAAGCATGTTTGGTTTAATGCTAGCCGTGGTTTCCTGCCAGGGAAGGCCGTCGGAAAACCCGCCTATTCATCTTAATCCAAATATGGATTACCAGCCAAAGTATGTCCCGCAGGGTGAAAGCCACTTTTTTATCGATGGTTCAATGATGCGGCATCCTGTAGAGGGTACTGTTGCTATTGGGCAACTTCGGGAATCTTCGGAATTTTATACAGGCAAGTCTGCAAGTGGCGGCGAAGTAACCGGTTTTCCAGTGGAAGTTGTTACGCAAATATCGCAATTAGGGAAAGAAAATTTTGTAAAACGCGGTCAGAATCGTTATGGCATTTATTGCTCGCCCTGCCATGGCGCGCTTGGCAATGGTCAGGGAATTGTCGTCAAGCGGGGAATGTTTCAACCGCCCGATTTTCAAAGTGCCAATGTTCGATCGTTTACCAATGGCTATTTGTTTGGCGTGATGACCAACGGAGTTCGTAATATGCCGACTTACCGCCATCAAATTTCAGTGATGGATCGTTGGGCGGTTGTTAGCTATTTACGCGCACTACAGCGCAGCCAAAATGCAACATTAAATGATGTTCCGGAAGATAAACGCAGTTCTTTACAAAGCGGTTCTTAAAAACTTGGTCGTCATAATGCTATTAAAGCTCTACACAAACTGAGTACTCGAATGAAGTTGGATAATCATACATACAAATTAACGGATAGTGGAAATTTTGGCAAAATTGCCTTAATTGCCGGTATTTTTGGTTTGGGCGCAAGCATAGCCGGATTTGCAATGGACCGCAATCAATTCTTTTTTTCATATTTGACTGCGTTTGCCTTTTGGACAACTATTGGACTTGGTGGTTTGTTTTTAACAATGATCCAACATCTGACGGGCGCATATTGGAGCATTGTTCTGCGACGGTTTTTAGAAAATATTATGTCCGGTTTACCGTTGATGGCTCTTTTTTTCATTCCAATTTTACTTTTTGGAATGCATGATTTATATCACTGGGCAGATGTTGAGCAAGTGGCGCACGATGCAATCCTTACAAAAAAGAAAGCGTATCTAAATCCAACATTTTTTTCAATTCGTGCTGCTGTTTATTTTACAGTTTGGTTTACATTGGTGACAATTCTCTATAAGACTTCGATTGCCAATGACGAAAAGCCCGCACAGGCGCAAATTGACAAAATGCAGACGATCAGTGCGCCCGGAATGATCCTTTTTGCATTTTCACTGACATACGCTTCGTATGATTGGCTAATGTCGCTTGATCCACACTGGTATTCGACTATTTTTGGTTTGTATGTCTTTGCCGGAAGTGTTTTTAGCTGCATTGCCGTCACGATTTTACTGTTATATTATGTTCAGTCGTTCGGTATTTTGACCGATGTTATCACGGTTGAACACCGCCATGATCTGGGCAAATTGCTTTTTACTTTTAATGTCTTCTGGGCGTATATGGCTTTTTCTAATTATTTTCTGATCTGGTACGCCAATATTCCGGAAGAAACTTTATGGTTTAGCCATCGCTGGCCCGGCAACTGGAAATATATTTCACTGACCCTGCTGTTCGGTCATTTCTTTGTGCCGTTTTTTCTCTTAATGCCGCGAGCCGGGAAGCGTAATCGGAATTTCCTTGCTGTTATTGCGGCCTACCTATTAGTGATGCAGTGGGTCGATATGTATTGGCTGATTCAACCAGCCAATCACCATCTGGAACATTCTGCACATTTTTCTTGGATGGACTTTACGACCTGGCTTGGTATTGGCGGTATTTTTCTGTGGTTTGTGTGGCAAAAGTTTACTAAAAATGCATTGCTTCCGCTTAACGATTATCGGCTGGCGACCTCAAAACAGTTCAAAAACTAGCTTCGTCGCTAGTATCTTGTAGGCGATTTTATTGCAATCCGTTTAAGGAGTTATTGAATGTCGCAAGAAAAACATCACTCCCATCACACTCCAGACGAAGGTTTTGAGCATACCGATCTTGATTTAGTGCGTATCGTGGGGGATACCGTTTTTTTTATTGCCATAATTGCGATTTCATTATTTGCTTTAGATTCTTCCTTTGTTTTTATTAAAGAAAAAATGATATATGCTGCGGCGTTGCAGCCGGAATCGCCCCAGTTGAAAAATCTGTTTACTGCAGAAAGTCAAGCACTGTCTGCCTATAAAATGGTGAGTGACTCAACTGGTGTTAGTTATCACATTCCTATAGACCATGCTATTCAATTAGTCGCAGGTGAACTGCCCGGTACCGAGGCCGCGACGCCTGTGCCGGTTGAGCAAACCGCTGTTACAGCCGATACAGTCACAACAAGCGCGTCGCCTATGGATACATCCAAAGTCACGGAAGGCCATGCCCCATCGACATCTCATTAAAATCGCTATATAAAATTTATTTGGTAATTTTGTTCTTTGTAATCCCGCCTGTTGTTTTTGCCCAGGTGATCAGCGAAGATGATCCGCACTTGAAAGGTATTAACGTCGATGAGCATCTTGGCGTAAATATCCCGCTGGATTTGGAGTTCACCAATGAAGGCGGCCAAAAAGTCAAGTTGCGCGACTATTTTCAAGCGGACCGGCCGGTTATCATGACTTTGGCTTATTATGAGTGTCCCATGCTGTGCACAATGGTACTGAACGGTATCAGCGACGGGGTTCGAAAGTTAGAGTGGCTGCCCGGCGAGCAGTTTCAAATGTTGACCGTCAGTATCGATCCGACCGAGACGCCGGCATTAGCCAGCCGTAAGCGCGACAATCACTTGAAGGAGATGGGTAAACCGGTCTCGCCAAGCGGTTGGGCGTTTTTAGTAGGACAGCAGCCGCAGATTCAGGCGTTAGCCGCTACGCTGGGTTTTCAATATTATTATGATAAAGAGAACGATGAATATGCCCATCCGGCGGTGGTGTTTTTATTAAGTCCAGACGGGAAAATTTCTCGTTATTTATACGGTCTTGAACATGAGCCAAAAAACCTGAAGCTGGGCTTGTTGGAAGCTTCAGAAGGCAAGATCGGCACAACGCTTGAAAAATTGCTCCTTTATTGCTATCATTATGATCCACAAGCGGGCGGTTACGTTATATTTGCAATAAATGTAATGCGTTTAGGTGGTGTTTTAACTGTTATTGGTTTAATTTTTTTTATCGGCCTTTTATGGTCAAAAGAAAAATTTCGCGGGCAGCCTGTGCCTGCTAATTAAGGCCCTCAAGGTTTGAGGATTTCTTGGCTATGAATACTTCGTGGATGTTGCCGTCGGCGGAATCAACCTTTGCGGCTGATTTTGATGCCTTATATTATTTTATCTACTACATGTCGGTATTTTTCTTTGCTTTAATTACTTTCTTAGTCGTATTTTTTGCTCTTAAGTACCGACGCGGCAAAGAAAAAAAGCTTACAACCGATTTTTCACACAATCTGCCGTTAGAAGTTGTTTGGACGGTCATTCCTTTTATATTAGTCATGATTCTGTTTGTATGGGGTTTTCGTGACTACATGCGTATGCATATTGTGCCGAAAGATGCGCTTGAGATCAAAGTTAAAGCGCGACAGTGGGCTTGGGCATTTGAATATCCCAACGGAGTGATAAGCGACGCCGATCTGGTGATGCCGGTTGGCAAGCCGGTTAAATTGCTAATGTCGTCATCCGACGTGCTGCATAGTCTTTTTGTGCCGGTTTTTCGCGCAAAATTGGACGTGTTGCCCAATCGTTATACCATTATGTGGTTTGAGGCAAAAAATGTCGGCACGTATGATCTGTACTGCACCGAGTATTGCGGTAAGGAGCATTCAGGTATGCTGGGCAAAGTCAAGACCATGGCGGCGGCGGATTTTGAAAATTGGTTGAGCGAAAGCGCTATGGGGGATGACGTGCCGCTGGTGGAATTAGGCGAAAAATTATATAAAAAAAAGGCATGCAATGCCTGTCACTCATTGGATGGCAGTAAAGTTGTCGGTCCATCGTTTAAGGGCATTGCCGGCAAAACCGAACGGTTAACCGATGGCAGCAGTGTGACTGTGGATGAGAATTATTTGCGTGAGTCCATGCTGAACCCGAATGCAAAGGTTGTGGAAGGTTTTCCGTCACCGTCGAGTATGCCCACATTTCAAGGTGTTTTGAAAGACCGCGAAGTAGACGCTCTTATCGAGTACATAAAGACGATTCAATAAATAGCGGAGCAAATGGTTATGTATAGCACCCCGGGTGTTAATTATCTTAATGAGCCAAAAGGCATTAAATCGTGGCTGCTGACGCTTGATCATAAACGGATCGGGGTCATGTATCTGGCGGCGATTGTATTTTTCTTTTTTGTCGGCGGTATATTTGCCATGATGATTCGTTTGGAATTATTTTCTCCGAATCTCAACCCGGGTGACGAGTGGTTTACCCCCGATCACTACAACCAGCTGTTTACGTTGCACGGCGCGGTGATGATCTTTTTGTTTATTATTCCCTCTATTCCAGCAGCGTTGGGCAATTTTGTTTTACCGTTGATGCTGGGCGCAAAAGACGTCGCATTTCCGCGTTTGAATCTGGCCAGTTGGTATATTTTTATGTTTGGGGCAACATTTGCCGTTTCCGCTATTGTGATGGGCGGTGTGGATACCGGCTGGACATTTTATACGCCTTACAGTATCCGGACGCAAACAGCGGTGATCCCCATGATCTTCGGCGCGTTTGTCATGGGCTTTTCTTCGATTTTAACCGGTCTTAATTTTATTGTGACCGTTCACAAGCTACGCGCACCGGGATTGACCTGGTATCAATTACCGCTTTTTGTGTGGGGCATTTATGCCACGGCGATTATCCAAGTTTTAGCCACGCCGGTTTTGGCCATCACTTTGGTTTTGTTGATGTTAGAGCGCCTGATCGGTATCGGTATTTTCGACCCGGCTCTTGGCGGCGACCCTGTTTTGTTTCAACACTTCTTCTGGTTTTACTCGCATCCCGCGGTTTATATTATGATTCTGCCGGGCATGGCCATTATCAGCGAACTGATGGCGGTTTATTCGCACCGCAAAATATTCGGCTACAAAGCGATTGCCTATTCCAGCCTGGGTATTGCCTTTATTAGTTTTATTGTATGGGGTCATCACATGTTTACCAGCGGTCAGTCGGAATTGGCCGCGATGATTTTCTCTTTTCTGACGTTTTTTGTCGGCATTCCGTCCGGAATCAAAGTCTTTAATTGGGTGATGACCATGTATAAAGGTTCTATCACCTTTGAGACACCCATGATGTATGCACTTTCTTTTCTGATTTTATTTACAATTGGCGGGTTAACCGGCCTTTTCTTGGGAACGCTGTCCGTCGATATTCACTTACATGATACCTACTTTGTTGTGGCGCACTTTCACTATGTGATGATGGGCGGCACTGTCATGGCTTTTTTAGGCGGTTTGCATCATTGGTGGCCGAAAATGTTCGGACGGATGTATAGCGAGTTTTGGGGTCGGATTGCCGCAGTTATTATTTTTATCGGTTTTAACATGACGTTTTTCACCCAATTTTTCTTGGGCTCTTTAGGGATGCCGCGCCGTTATTATGACTATCCCGCTCACTTTCAGCGTTTACACGGTTTTTCTTCAGTCGGCGCGTTTGTGATTGGCTTGGGTTTCCTGATTATGGTAGTCTATTTGGCCCATTCGCTGTTTAAAGGCAAGATTGCGCCCTCCAATCCGTGGGGCGCATTAACGCTTGATTGGGCGACCACATCCCCCCCGCATCCCCATAATTTTGTGGAGCAGCCTGTGGCCGAGCATGGTCCGTATGATTACGATAAATATATGATTGGCCCGAACGGTGAATATGAAATCCGGCCCAAAGAAGCAGCATAACATACGTAAGAAAATTTATAAGATAACCTTCATGTAATTTGAGAGAAAACCAAGTATGAGTCATAGCGCCGGCGGTAATCATCCATGGTATTTTGCCCATCATTTTGCTAATCTTGAGCAGCAAAAAGACGCTGCCAAGTTAGGAATGTGGATTTTCCTGGTAACGGAAGTGCTGACTTTCGGGGGCTTGTTTTGCGCTTATGCCATTTATCGCTCGTGGCATCCGGAGATGTTTTTCCAGGCGCATCATGAGCTTAACCGGATTATGGGAGCGATCAATACGATCGTGCTTATTACCAGTTCCGTTACGATTGCGTTGGCTATTCGCTGTATGCAGCTGAATCAGAAGAAAGGCGCGATCATTAATCTGGTCTTTACTTTGATTTTTGCCGGTACTTTTATGGTGATTAAGTACTTTGAATATTCGCACAAGTTTCATGTAGGGCAATTACCGGGCGAGTCTTACCATTTTGCAGAATTATTGAAGCAACCCGGTGTTTATAACCCGCACTTATTCTTTGGCATCTACTTTGCCATGACTGGTTTGCACGGATTGCACGTGCTGATTGGCATGGGACTTATAACATGGTTGATTATTGGTGTGGTGAATGATCGATATTCACCACAATATTATACGCCGATTGAAATGGTCGGTTTGTTCTGGCATTTGGTTGATTTGATTTGGATTTTCCTTTTCCCGCTGTTTTACTTGATCGGATAAGGCAGGAGACGCATGGATTCAGGACACGTAAAAGACGTATCGGTGCATAGCGAGCCGCATGTGACGCCGTTATGGATATATTTGGGTGTAGGCACGGCACTGCTCTTTTTGACAGTTATAACCGTGGCGGTTGCTTATATCGATTTGGGACCGTTTAACCTGGTTGTGGCGATGACGATTGCCACGCTGAAAGCCAGTCTTGTCTGCTTATTCTTTATGCATTTGTTATACGATCATAAATTTTATATGTATGCATTTTTGTTAAGCCTTGTTTTTTTGGCTATTTTTATCACTTTTACGTTGTTTGATACGTTGCGGCGCGGAGACCTTTATCCGGAAGTAGGCGGACCTATTGAAATGCAGGCCGCTCATATCATTAAGCTGCAACAATTCGGTGGGTCCCCAAGTCATGATGCGCACGGTACATCGACAGAAGCGCATACGCCCACGGCAACTCCTTCAACACCGTCAGCGGCCGCCCCGGTTGACTCAATGGCGCATGCCGGAGCTGATTCCACAGCCGCCCCGGCTGACACGGCTAAGTCAACTTCCCACCATTAGCATAGGGAAGGGACGTGTGGAGAAATGTCGTTTTCAAGAGCTTATCGCTCATTTTCAAGCACTTACGCACTCAAAAATGACATTTCTTGGACTTTATCATATCACACCCCTAATATAACCCTACTGTTTTTCAATCAAGCGGATGAGATGAATACCCGCATTTAAGGAGCGTACGGAATGTTCAGCCGAAGTATGTTTATTTCCATGATTAGTTTGCTGCTTTTGACCTTTAGCGCCAATGCTTTTGCGCATTGCCAAATTCCCTGCGGGATATATGATGATCAGACCCGCTTTACCCTGCTGGAAGAGCATATCGCCACTATTGAAAAGGCAATCAGTCAACTTGGCGAGTTATCCAAAGCCGCGCCGGTCAACTATAATCAGGTTGTGCGTTGGGTGAGCAACAAAGATGAGCACGCCGGACAATTTTCTGAAATTATAACGGCATATTTTTTGGCGCAGCGTATCAAGCCCGCCGATCCAAAAGATCAGGCTGCCAGCGATAAGTACATCAAAGAGCTTAAGTTGCTGCATGAAATGATTGTATACGCTATGAAGGCCAAGCAGTCCACTGATTTGGAAAATGTTACCAAGCTTAAGGTTTTAACGGCAGATTTCAAAGCATCGTATATGGGCGCGAATGCAGAACATAAGCATTGATAGCAAACTGCAAACTGAAGTTGTTATTCAACTATTTTTGCAAACCGTAGAATTAAAAGGCATTGTGCGTTAATCATCCGCACAATGCCTTTTTCGTTCTATTGTTTCTAAATTCTGGCCTGATAATTATACAGTTGATAATAGCGGCCTTGCTTTGCCAGCAGCGCATCGTGATTGCCGCTTTCGACAATTTGCCCGCCTTCAATGACCAGGATTTGATCGGCACGGCGGATTGTACTCAATCGGTGGGCGATGACAAATGTTGTGCGGCCTTTCATCAACTGCGCCAGGCTGTCTTGAATAAAGGCTTCGCTTTCGGTATCCAGGTTGGAGGTTGCCTCATCCAGAATCAGAATTTTCGGGTCGGCCAGAATTGCCCGGGCAATGGCCAGACGCTGGCGTTGTCCGCCGGATAGTTTGACGCCACGCTCGCCAATCAGCGTATCCAATCCTTTTTCAAAGCGATTGGTAAACTCATCAACATGCGCGGCTTTGATGGCATCTAATAAACGCGCCTCACCAGCCTGTGGACGTGGAAACAGCACGTTTTCGCGGATAGTGCCTTCAAATAAAAACTCGTCCTGTAAAACTACGCCAAGCCGGTTTCGATAGCTGTCCAATTTGATGCTTGCCAAATCTATTCCGTCAATCCGAATCATGCCCTTGGTTGGCGTCAAGAAGGTGGCAACCAGTCCGGCCACGGTGGATTTGCCGGCGCCGGAGCTGCCCACCAGCGCGGTTACGGAGCCTGCCGGCGCGACAAAGCTGATGCCGTTGACGGCAGGTTTATCCGCTTCATAAGCAAACCAGACATCTTCAAAAGTGACTTGGCCATCAAGCTGATCGAGGGCCCGGACACGACCGGATTCGCTGCCTTCTCGGTCAATTTTCAGAATTTCGTCCATGCGATCCAGGCCGGCAAAGGCTTCGGTCAGTTGTGTGCCGATGCTGCTCATTTGCAGAACGGGCGCGACCAGGAAGCCCAGATACATGGTAAAGGCAAAGAAATCCCCGACCGTCATGTGATCTTTCATGATCAATGTACCGCCGATGCCCATGATCATCACGCTGGATAAACCCAGCAGCAGCGTGGCCAGGCTGGAAACAAGGCTGGTGCTCATCAGCGTCTTTTTGATGTTCTGAAAGATGCGATCTGTGCCGGATTGAAAGGTTTCGATCTCGCGCGCTTCGGCATTGAAACCTTTGATAACACGGATGCCGCCAAGGGTTTCGGTCAAGCGGCCGGTGACATCGGCCTGAATCAACCCGCGCTCCCGAAAGATGGGGCGAATATAGGCAAATGCTTTGAGCGAGATGGCTGTAAAGATGACGAGCGGGATGGAGGCGAACAGAGTCATTTGTGGGCTGATTTTGATCAACAAAAACAGCGAAGCTATTGCGGTTAAAATACCACCAATCAATTGCAATAAGCCCGTGCCCACCAGATTGCGCACGCCTTCCACATCGTTCATGATGCGCGAAACGAGTGCGCCGCTTTTGTTGTTGTCAAAGAAGCGCGTCGGTAGAAAGATAATGTGTTGCTGGATTTGTACACGCATTCTGGCGATGAGCAATTGCGCTTCCACACTCAGCAACTGGGTCAGCAAAAAGGAGGTGGCCGCCTGAACTAATGTGGACAGACCAACCACGATCAATAGCAACCTGAGCATCTCAAAATCTTTATGACCAATAACGTTGTCGATGAGAAATTTAGTGGAGCCGGGCAGCACCAATCCGGTCAGCCGGTTGACGATAATTAACAGAAAGCCGGTCGCCAGCAGTTTGCGCCGTGGCCAGATGATGGTTAAAAAGATGTGCTTGAGATTGGTCAGCGAGATTTTTGCTTTGGGTTTGTCGGCGATGGGACATCTCCTTTCTTTTTGCCAGAGTCATTCATGAGCCACGAGGTAACCGGGGCTCAAAGAAGTAATTGCTCAAAAAGCGAGGGTAACCTTGCGAAGGCTTTACTGCAAAACTTGTGAAATCGTGCACTGAAGCCTTCGCAAGGTTAGGTTTACCACCACTTTTTGAGCAATTACTCAAAGAATCGCTAAGATGTTTTGTGAAAGTAAGTTAAGTGGTTATTAGTTATTAGTTATTAGTCATTGCCAAAAAGCGCTGGTTACCATTACGAAGATTTCACTTCAGGATTGCAGGGCATTAACGTGGCTGTACAGGCCGGATCTGTTGTGCCGCCATCACGCCCAGCAAGCACAGGCCCATTCCACCATAAAACGGGATGCGATAGTCAAAAAGCCACAGCCAGCCGCCCAGTGCCGGGATTACGACTGCCGCAATATGATTAATGGTAAAACCAATAGCCATGCTGGCCGCCGTGTCCTGCTTATCACCAATTTTTTGAAAATACGTCCGCACTGCCATTGAAAAATTGTATAGTACCGTATCTACAATGTAAAGCCCGCCGGCCAGCCATTTGGAATCCGTTGTGACGTAGCCAATTAGCACAGCCAGTAAGATGCCATATTCGGCGGTAATGATTTTTCGCTCGCCATGAATAATCACCAAATCGCCGACCCAACGGCTCAAAAAATAATTGACTGCGTTGTTGATGGCAAACAGAATTGTTACTTCTTGCACGGAATAGCCAAAGCGCTTGACCAGCAGAAAAGCAGAAAAAACGACAAAAATTTGTCGTCGTGCGCCGGAGAAAAATGTCAGCACATAAAACAGCCAATAGCGGCGGCGCACGATCATTTGACGATTTTGATGTGGCAGTTCATGATCGGTTGGATTCCGGCCCAGACCCCACAGACCAAGCCCTATAACACTGGCCCCCAGGAGCATATATGTTTGCTGATAGGAAAGATGCGGCGTCAGGATGAGTAGCAGCAGGCTGACGACGATACTGGAAATTGCCGCCAGACTGCGTTGTGCGCCAAAAACCCAGGGCGAGGCGTTTTGCGCAAAATATTGCAGGGTCAACGATTGGTTGGTCGTTTCGTAGTAGTGAAAGCCAAAGCTCATCAGCGTGGTGGTGAACAGCAATCCGCTAAAAGAGGGAAAAAAACCGGTTAGACTAATGCCCACGCCCATTAAAACAATGGACATCGCCGATAAGCGATGCTCCTTCACGATTAATAAGACGAAGATTACCAGCAAGGCCAGCAGACCCGGAATCTCGCGCACGGATTGAATCATCCCGACGTGATTGCCGCCTAATCCGGCGGCTTCCACCGCAAAGTTATTGAACAGGGTTTGCCAGGCCTGCAGACCAACCGTCGAGGCGACGGTCAATACTGCCAGGAAAATGAACATGGGATTTTGGCGAATGTGTTGCATAGGTTGGTTTTTAGTTTTTAGTCATGCCAGGGATTGCTATACGCTTAATTTTGCCGCCTCCGGACTCAAAACGACGTTTTGAGTTACACTGGCGTGGTGGGTTTTTAGAATTCCCCGGTTAAAAAAATCCAAGCTAATATGATCGTCAAACAATAACCCGCTTTTTTTTCAATTTTTGTACTAGTCAACAACCTTTAGAACACTGTCATGCCGGAATGCTTTTATCCGGCATCTTGTTTGCCTGTAAGAAGATTCCGGCCAAAAGCATGCCGGAATGACAACTTTAAAAGTGTTCTAAAGGTCTCTGACTATTACATTTTTTTCAATTTTTCAAAAACTTCGTGCTCTCTCGCTTTTGTGACGAGTCTTAAATTTATCAGGTTTGCATTTGCGGAGCATGAATTTTTATGACAAAGCAAATAAAAATTTATTCGCAGTCCTTTATACTATATATTATCCTTAATCCCGAGCGAAAAATTGAGGCCGCTATGCCTGCAGCGGTTTTGG
>CAYOLL010000072.1:0-24733 GCA_964404765.1 uncultured Gemmatimonadota bacterium
CTGAATGACATCCACGGCCCCGGTCGCTTTCCACAAACTTGTACCAAGAACCAAACTTTTTTAACCGCAAAGTTTGCAGAGCCAGCAAAGAAAAAAACTCTGTGGAACTCTGCGATCCTGAATTATTCACAAATCTTAACGCAAACGTCGCAATTGACGCTAAAGACGCAAGTTGCGAATTTATATCTGAAAAATGGATTATGAGGCAACCTAATCGTTTTAAATTCAGCTAATTTAAAACAAATCAAACGTTTGCGTCGTTTGCGCCGTTTGCGTCTCTTGCGTTTATGAATTATTCAGGCGATAAACTTTGTGAACTTTGCGGTTAAGATTCTCGCGGATAACGCGAATGTTTGGGTGTAATTTTATAAAATTACTCGTTTTCAGGTTTCAGGGCTTAGCCGACAGCTTATCCAAAACAACCCGCCCGGCGCGGTCATATCGCCCGAACGTCAGCACGCCGGTCGGGCAGCTTTGGACGCAGGCCGAACAGCGCACGCACTGCGGATCGGTCATCGGTTGACCCTTGTTGGCAAAGTTCATAATATCGATGCCCTGATGACAAACGGACGTGCAGATATTGCAGGAAATACATTTTTTTTGATCCACAAAAATGCGAAAGCGCGAGAAGCGGGCATAAATATGCATGAGCGCCGCCAGCGGACAAAAGAAGCGACACCAGACGCGACCGGAATAGCGAAAATAAAGGCCGACGCCAATCAGTCCGCCCAGGAAAATATCCACCAGCCATTTGTAGGAAAAAAAATTGACAAGTTGACCGGCGCCTTTTCCTTCCAGCAATCGCAAAAAATTGGCGGCAGCCCACGAATCCGGCCAAATCCAGCCGACAATCCGCAAGCCGAGCAGCACAAAAGCGGTGAGCAGGATAAATTGACCGGCCATATTCAGGCGGTTCCAGGCCGGACCATGCGGCATTTTGGATCGTTGCCGGTCGCCCATGGTTTCGGCCAGCGCGCCGCAGGAGCAAATCCAGCCGCAATACGCGCCTTTACCATAGCGGTAGACGAGCGCCGGAATGATCACAAAAGTTTGGATAAAGGCAATGGCCAGCCACCACGCATTGGGGTGGTCGGTAAAAACATTGTAGACATTGAGCGGCCAGGCCAGAATTAAGCCGTAGGCGCGCCAATACGCGCGGGGATGACCCCACTCCGGCCAATTGCCCGCCAGATAATCGGCTTCGGGAATATACATCTCAAAAAGCCGATCGGCTATTGCCCGTCCCCAACCAGCGGAAAACCAGCCGTTGTAGCCTAAGTAGGGCAGGATAATTTCCGGCAAAATAAACAGCGGCAGGATTTGCACAACCATCAAGGTCAGGGTTTGGGCACGGACGTAGGGCGTACGTCGTGTCCGAATCCGCTGCCAGCCAAAAAATACGACGCAGGCGCTATAAAGCAGTGTATAGTAAAAGGAACGGGATTTAAGCGCGACCGCCAGAGTACCGATCATGGTTGCGCGATCAGTGGCCAGGCTTGTCAGGTGTCCCAGCAGGTGGGGCATGTTGCCGGGCCAGGGATCGAGCCAGGTTTCGGTTGGGCCACCGGATTTCCAGGTGTACAGAAATGTCAGCGCCAACAAAAATAGAAGCAGAATCAGCCATGACACCGGACGGGTTTCGCCGGCAATCGGCAGCCCGGAACGACGAAAAAAGGCCAGCGGCGCTTCGCGCCCGATCATTACAAAGACCGTATCATTAAAGATGGCTTTGCGCTCGCCGCTGACGGTTTCCAGCTCCACAAGTTGTTCGCGGATATCGCGCACGGTTGTGCCAAGCGCCAGGCGGAGCGATCCCGGCGGATTTTCGCCGCGCAGTTGATAGCCGCCGGCGGTGGAAACACGCTCATGCGTCGGTTTTTCAATCATGACGCGGGCGAACGGGTTTTGCTCCAGCGCTTTAAGCTTGGCCAGGTTGTCGGGTTTGGGGCGATTGAATTGCGGTTGACGATAGCTGATGGTGACGTGTGCTCCGGCGGCGGCCAAAGCCACCGCGGCCTCCACGGCGGAATCGCCGCCGCCAACGACCAGCACGTTTTTTCCGGCCAGAACGCGCGGATCGTGCAGACGATGATAAACTTTCGGCAAGTCTTCACCGGGACAGTTCAGCCGCCGATAGTTGCCGCTGCGGCCAATCGCGATAATGACCCGCTGCGCGGCAATCGTTTGCCCATCACTACATTGAAGAACCACCTGATTTCCGACCCGCCCGATGCGTCCGATATCGGCGATAATCGGCACGATGCCGGCCTGGAGGCGCTGCGCTTCCATTTCCTGCACCAGCGCTTCTTTGATTTCGGCCTGGATTTGAAAATCACCGGCAGGCGTAAAATCGGCCGGATAGGTAAAAATAGGCTTTTGGGCGGGAAAGTCGATAATGGTGGAAAAAGGCTGGCGGGTCTCGAAAATCTGAAAGCGCAGGCCACGTTTTTTCGCTTCGATAGCTGCGGCGATGCCGGCCACACCGCCGCCGATAATCGCCAAATCGAGCGCTTCTCCAACGCCGGGTCTGAAACTTGGCTCGGCAAGGAAGGCTTGCACCGTTTTAGCTCCGGAGTCAATGGCGAATTTGAGCAAGGGTACGCCGGTCAAGTCGCCTACAATGCGCACGCCAGGGATGGTTGTTGTGCCGTCAGGCCGTATTTCCGGCAGCTTTTCCACAACGCCGGCCGGCCATTGGGTATGCAGCCAATGCATGTAGGTGGCGAGGATATTTTTCATAGTTAACGCCCTTCAAGGTTTCGCTTGGAAAATGAGTTTTCAGCAGTCAGTTTTCAGCCTAAGTATTGCGTATTAAATAACTTTCGCATTTGGACGATTGACCTGTTCACAAGCCCTGTAAGGGCTGCCTGTTTGTAGAAAGCGAACCACATCCGAATTAGCCCCATCGGGGCGGCCTGTGAGACGTAAATACATTAAACGGGTCGCCCCGATGGGGCTATAAGTTTGCTACAAACAGGTCGCCCCGATGGGGCTTGAAATGCGGAAGCTATTTAGTACACGTTCCTAAGTAATTATTGCAACGCGGCGTAGCACTATAATCTAAAAGCCAGCATCGCAAATTACCGCTAAATCTTCCGCTTGTCAATCCGCTTTTACGCGGATACCTAATTCCACCGGTGTTTTGAAAATTGTCAATGGCGTCAAATGGAAATCGGCGTCGCCCTCAACCAAAATTGCATGCGGCAAAACGATACTGCGAGCAATTTTCATTTGGAAAGCGAAAAGTAAGTTGACAATTGGAAGCCTCAGAGCTAATATTGAATTAGACAAAAGAGTTATCCTTATTCATGCGCCAAATTAACCCTGCTCAGAGTAGACCGACATGCGCCAATTTTTGATTCGCCGGATTTTACAATCTTTGCCGATTATTGCCGGGGTGTTGGTCCTGACCTTTTTTTTTGCCAACCTGATGCCCGGCGATCCACTGGCCATGTATGTCAACCCGGAATTTAGCCCGGAGTTACGCGCCCAAATGGCAGTCCGCTTTGGTTTAAACGATCCTTTGCCTACCCGTTTTTTTAAGTGGTCAAAAAACTTTTTGTGCGGCGATTTTGGCATTTCGTACACCCACAACCGCCCGGTTCGCGACATCATTCTCGAGGCCATTCCGCACACGCTGCTACTGAGCAGTATCTCCTTAGTTGTGGCTGTTGTCACCGGCGTTTTTCTGGGCACCATCTCGGCTTTAAAGCGTTACTCCGGCTTGGATTACGTCATTACTATTCTATCGCTTTTTATCTACGCCATGCCGACTTTTTGGTTGGCGATCATGCTGGTGACCGTGTTTTCGCTTAAGCTGGGCTGGCTGCCGCCTTCCAACGTCATGTCGATTGATGCCGAAAATCTAAACCTTTTGGCATACTTATGGGATCGGCTAAAACATTTAATTATGCCGGTCATTATTATGGGTGTCGGCACAGCGGCGGCCAAAGCGCGCTACATGCGCAGCAGCCTGTTGGAAGTCGTCCGGCAAGATTACATCCGCACTGCGCGGGCCAAGGGTTTGCCCGAATATCTGGTGATCGGCAAACATGCCTTGCGGAACGCGCTGATTCCGATCATCACCCTGATCGGTATTAGCGTGCCGGCTCTGCTGGAAGGTTCGCTTGTTGTCGAAGTTATTTTTGCCTGGCCCGGTATGGGTCAACTTGTTGTCAATTCAATTTTTAACCGTGATTATCCGCTGGTCATGGCCGTGACTTTTATTTCCGCTGTGATGGTTATTTTGGGGAATCTTCTGGCGGATCTGGCTTATTCCTGGGTTGATCCACGCATTCATTTCGAATAATCCGAGGCCACCTCAAATCGTTGATGCATAACACGGTAAACCGCAAATTTTTACCGCAAAGTTCACAAAGCCTTACGCAGAGTCACGCAAAGAAAAGAAAACTCTGCGAAACTCTGCGTTAAACTTGGCGAACTTTGCGGTAAAGATTCTCGCACACAGCGCAAATGTTAGGTTGTAATTTTATAACGTGACCCATCACCTTGGTAATAAATTTTCATTGAGTCCGCGAACATGTCCAAAAAAATCATTTTATATGAAAAGGACTACCAGCTCTTTCCATTGCCGGGCCTGCTCTCGGCCATTGTGCCGGGATTGGGACAAATCCTGCGCCGGCAATATAGTAAAGGGTTGCTTTTTTTAGCCGGGTTTTTCTTGCTGAGCCAAATCACCATTGCCCGCAGCGAAAAAATCGCCGCAATACTCCACTCATCCATGCCGGGCGATTGGATCGCCATTGTTTTTCTGGGCCTGGGCCTGATTGGCATCTGGCTCGGCGCAATTTACGATGCCGCACTGGAAAAATTGCCTGATCCGGACAAAGAAAGCAGCCAATGGGCTAAAGCCTGGCGGCATTTTGCCCGGAATCATCTGGCGGTGGCCGGTTTAATATGCGTTGTATTTTTTTATATCGTCGCAATTTTAGCGCCTATCCTTGCTTCGCACGATCCGAACATTCCGGAGGATGTGCTGAAAACGCGCTACCTTTCGCTTTCCGCCGACCATTTTTTGGGCACTGATAAATTTGGCCGCGATATTTTTAGCCGTCTGGTTTACGGCTCGCGCATTTCCCTGTCGGTCGGCTTTATCGCCGTGTCTATTTCCATCGTAGTCGGGATGTGGGTCGGTACGGTAGCCGGCTACTTTGGCGGCAAAGTAGACGCATTTTTGATGCGCTTTGTCGATATTTTGCTGGCATTTCCGCGCCTGTTTTTAGTGCTGGCGCTGGTGGCGGTTTACTCCAATTCGTTATGGCTGACGATGGCCGTCCTGGGCCTGACCGGTTGGATGAGCACGTCCCGGATTGTGCGCGGCGAGGTGCTTAAAATCAAGCACGAAGATTTTATTACCGCTGCCCGGGCGCTGGGCATGACTGATAGCCGCATCATTTTCCGGCACATCCTGCCAAATATTTTAGCGCCGGTCATTATTGTCGCCACGCTGGGCGTGGGCAACATTATCCTGACCGAAAGCTTTTTGAGCTACCTTGGCCTGAGTGTTCAGCCGCCAACGCCAACCTGGGGCAGCATCATCAACGATGGCCAGGATAATTTGATCGGCGCGTGGTGGATTACGACCTTTCCCGGCCTGGCCATCGTGCTGACGGTTCTGGCCTATAACCTGATTGGCGACGGCCTGCGCGATGCCCTGGACCCGCGGCTGCGTGATGATTTTTAGTCAGGGTTTCCTAAATTTTCGGCTCGTGGAGCACGTTTGTGGAATCCAAGCGTTGGAAAGAGCCGCGCCAACCAGGCCGGCAATACCCGGCCACGACAAAAAGATTGAGTATAACTACATCCGCCATGGCACGGAAGCACTCTTAACCGGGCTTAACATCGGCACCGGAAGAATTTTTGGCTGTTGCCTGCCCACCCGAACCGAAGAAGACTTTGCCGCTTTTGTGGAGGCGTTGGTTCAGGGACATCCGCAATTATCCTGAATTAATGAAAGGCCACCAAATGGAACTAAAACCCATCGGTATCGTCCGTTCGCCTATCCGGGAAATGATAGATGAAAATTGGGGCGAAGTTGTTGCAGAGATTCACGTTGAGCCGGCGTTAGCGGATGGCTTGCGGGGTCTGGAGCAATTTTCTCATGCGATTATTGTCTATCATCTGCATCAGGCCGGATTTGCGGTGGCGACCGATTTGCAGCGTCATCCGCGCGGGCGGATGGATTTGCCCAAAGTCGGCATTTTTGCCCAACGCGCCAAACATCGGCCAAACCCAATTGGCCTGACGGCTGTGCCGATTCTTTCGGTCAAGCCGCCGATTTTATGCGTTAAGGGGTTAGACGCCATTGATGGCACGCCGGTGCTGGATATCAAGCCGTATGTGCCGGTATTTGATCGGATCGAAAATGCGGTTATTGCGGATTGGCTGACGGAAATTATGAAGGGCTATTTTTAATTTAGTGGGAAAAAATTGTGGGTAAATAGCAATGGGATACAAAAGCTCGAAACTTCATGAAACGTTGCTATGAAAAAAAGAAGATAATGGCTCATGGAACCTTTTTACGGAAAAGGCTAAAGCCGCCTAAAAAAAGTGGATGGCTTTTTCAAACCCCAGCATGAATGCTGGGGTTGTTGGATTTAAGAATCCGCTAACCCCGGCATTTATGCCGGGGATTTCTGCTACTCAACCGACCCGTTGTACGGCTTTAGCCATCTTCATGGCCTAGAATGAGGATTCCCGTAAAAAAATTCGAAGAACCAAGATAATGTAGAGGGCTGTTTGAAGATTACTATTTTAAGAACCTATTGTTCTGCGGCATAAGTTCGTGTGAACTTTTTTTCAAGGTCAAAACCTGACGGGTTTCCGAAACCCGTCAGGTTTAAGTTCACACGAATTTACGCCGTGTAGCACTATGAACCTATTGCAAATGCAGTAAAAAAACCTTATTTTGAATAGGGACGAGAAGCTAGTTTGATCTTGCATCTTGGGAGGTTATTATGGAATTATTATCTCAATTATATAATGAGAAAATAGAACGATTGCGGGCTGCTTACGCTCTTGAAACTGATACTGCTGTTAAATTTAAGCTAGAACACCAGATAAGGGAAACTGAAGAAGAAATGCGCAGACAGGGCATTGTAACTGCGTCAATGGAGAGATATAAGGAACTCAAAAGTGAAAAAACTGATCTTGATTTGTTTCTTCTTTATGATCAAATCGATAAGGATGAAATTGCGAAAATTTTGAAGTTAACGATAAGCGGCAAGTTTTCATTCTGGCCTGACCCGGAAGCACGAGTAACTTCGGAATGGCTTAATGATGGCGAATCGTTTTTATACCGCTGTAAATTACTTGTTGTCTTTATAGGCGGCGGTAAGGAGCCTTGGAATGATAGAACCCTAAGCAAATTTTTGACGCAAAGTAATGAGCGGAAGATGCAGACAATTTTATTAGTGATGAACACGGCAAAAAGGAACCCACGTCCTCCGTTTTTTTTACGTGACAGCCTTTTAATTGACTTCCGTAATCTATCGCAAGACCCTTGCAAATTCTTAAGCACGGAGATAGAAGCTATCCTTGAATCAATTGATTTGGCAGCACAGCGGCAAGAAAAGCGAAGGAAATAGGTATGAACAGTCTTGAATTTGTACAAACCATTGTTAACGAACATACAATACCTCCATTTCTGGCTGCTTTTTTAGGAGGATTATTTGCCTTAGTGGACTTGGGCAGCAAGTATCCAACCACCCAAAATTACTTATTTCGCGTAACAGCATCTTATGTTTATATCTTTATCGCTGCTATTGGCGCGATGTGCGTTGCCTACGCAATGCGTGTTTTTGGAGTTAGTTTTAGCGCCGACTACTTGCTAAATATTGGCATTTTAAGTTTGCTGAGCGCCGGTTTGTTTCTAGGCATAACTTCAATTGTAGCGCTGCCAGCCTCTGTCGATCCGCAATTAGGCATCCAATTGAAGACGTTACGTGATCTTGTTTTTTCTTATTTAAGTGGGACGATCAATCGCAAAATGGAGCAGCATGTTCTGCAAGAGCTCAGAAAGCTGCGGATAATTGATCCGGACTCATTTCGTGAAGAGGCCGAATCCATTCTTGAAAGCATTACGCTTTTGGGTATGGATGAGAAAAAAAAGCTAAGCGCAAAATTTGTTGATTATATCGTTAAAACTCGGTATGAAGTCGTCATAATTGAATTGACAAAATACCGCGATTTCGATTTTTTAATGGAGCGCTTTTCTGATGAAAAAATACAAGTGGATGCTTGGGTAGATAAACTAGAGAACGAGGAGCATGTTAAAAAAACTTTGGGTGTTACAGCTGATATTGTAGCGCACTTTCTGCATAAAAAGCAACCGCCTAATCGGGAAATGTACGCCGAAATTTATAGCGAGGTTTACTATTGCCTGAGCGAATACGCAGATAAAGATAGTAAATTTGATGTCGCTGAGAAATATTACACCCGCGCTTTTGAATTAACCCAAAAAACTCACAAGCAGGCGCTTTATAGCGGTTGCTTAGGCAGACTTGCCTTAAAGTTAAATGACCCAAATTGGAGCGAGGCGAGTAAATGGTTTCATAAGGAGTTGTCCTTAGTCGAAAACTCATCTCATAAAAATTTAATTGCCGAAGCAAAGCACGGTTTTGCGCGCATTTATCAGGCCGAAAAAAGATCAGATTTGGCGAAGCAATTTGCGCAAGAAGCACGCGATCTCTATCAGAAACTTAGCGATGACGAAAAGGTGAAAGATCTGGATAATTTACTACAGCAACTTTAAAGCGGAATGCGTCATTAAACTCATGAAGCAATTTTTAAAAATTGCCCGCATTTTTACTATCAAGCATTAAGCGTAATCAAAAGCTTTATTCCCAATATCCCGACGATAGAACATTCCTTCAAAATCAATTCGCTTTAAAGCAGCGTAGGCGTTGGCTTGCGCTTGACGCAGTTCCGGGGCCAGGCCGGTTACGCCCAGCACGCGCCCGCCGTTTGTAACGAGTTGGCCGGCAGCATTTAAAGCGGTGCCCGCCTGAAAAACAACGGCTTCCGGTGTCGCAATCGGTGTTTCCAGACCGGTAATCACCTTTCCGGACGAATAATTGCCCGGATAGCCGGCTGAGGCGGCGACCACACAGACGGCGGATTGATTTTTCCAGCGGATTTTTTGTTGGCCAAGCGCGCCGGGCCGGATCGTGGCGGCGGCTAATTCCAGCAAGTCGGAGTCGAGCAGCGGCAGGACGGCTTGTGTCTCCGGATCGCCAAAACGACAATTATATTCCAGCACAAAAGGCTCGTTGTCTACAATCATTAAACCCACATAAATAATGCCGCAATACTTCATATTATGCTCTTGAATTCCGGCCAGCGTCGGTTGCAAAATGCGCTCGGTAACTTTCGCCATTAACTGCGGTGTAATCAGCGGCGTCGGAGCGTACGCGCCCATACCGCCGGTATTGGGCCCGCGGTCATTGTCGAAAACGCGCTTATGATCCTGGGCCGGCAAAAACGGAATGATGCAGTCCCCGTCGGTGATTGCCAACAGGGAAGCTTCTTCGCCGTCAATATACTCTTCGACGACTACAGCTTCACCGGCTGCGCCAAAGTGTTGCTCAACCATGATCATACGAATAGCTTCATTGGCGGCTTCACGATCGCTGGCGATAATCACGCCTTTGCCGGCAGCCAGGCCGTCGGCTTTGATGACACAAGGATACGGCAATGTTTTAAGATAGATCAGGGCTTCTTCGGGATTGCGGAAAGAGCGGAAATTGGCCGTCGGAATCTTCTGATCCATCATAAAGCGTTTGGCAAATAGTTTACTGCCTTCCAATTTTGCGCCGGCCTGGTCCGGGCCAAATACCGCCAGCTTTTCCGCGGCAAAACGGTCGGCCAGGCCCATGACCAACGGCGTTTCCGGCCCAACCAGGGTCAAGTCGATTGCTTTGGCTTTGGCAAATGCCAGCAGGCCGTCAATGTCTTCGGCTTTAAGCGGCACGTTTTCGGCAAATGCGGCTGTGCCCGGATTCCCCGGCGCAACGTAGAGTTTGGATAAAGCCGGACTTTGGGCAATTTTCCAGGCTATGGCGTGTTCCCGACCACCACTCCCGATAATGAGAACTTTCATAAAGCATCTCCCTGATAAATCAGAATGACGATGTGTGAGTGCAGTGTCCGCAAAATAATACCAAACCTCGCCGCTATCAACAAGATTTATGCAGGATAAAACAAATAGCACAATTTTGCAACTTATGTATCTTCCTAAGTGCAACCACCATAAACTTTTGTTGCGTCAATCACAATCAAAGGGGTAGTTATGAAAGTGACAATTCGTGTGGAAGATGAAGTAACCCGCTTTCATCTCAAGGGTGATTTTACCAAAGAGTACACGGCTGACCTCGAAGCCAAAGTCAAGCAAGAACTCAAACATGGCGCTAAAAAGCTGTTAGTTGAGATGGATGACCTGAGCGCTATTGACGATGCCGGCTATCAATCGCTGGGCTCTTGCATGGTCGCGGCTCATGCCGCCGGGTTTAATTTCGTCCTGCATTTTGAAGACGCCGAAAAGCTAAAGGCATTTAAAGTGTCCTCGTATGGCGGTTTTTTCACGGTCGTTTCCGATGCCGCCAGTATCAAGCATGAGCTTTCCAAACTACGTAAAAAGATGAAAAAATAGGCAGGGAGTCTAAACAGCCTGCGGAGGGTTAAAATTTGTTCAAATATCATGAGCATTTTCCCAATGGTGGTGTAAAGGTTATGCCAACCTATTCGATCCGCTTTTCGTATTTTTTCCGTTTTTCCTTATAAGGGAGACTCATGAGTTTATCTGCCGTTTGTATTCATCGTCCGGTGCTCACCATCGTCATGTCGATCATGATTGTGCTATTTGGGGCCATTGGCTTTACTTATTTGGGTGTCCGAGAATATCCGAATGTCGATCCGGCTATCATAACCGTTACCACCAGCTATACCGGGGCCAATGCGGAGGTTATTGAAACGCAAATCACCGAGCGTTTGGAAGAAGCGGTTAGCAGCGTGCCCGGCATCCGCACGATCAACTCTACCAGTCGCGACAGCCGCAGCACTATCACGCTGGAATTCAATCTGGAAGTAGACCTGGAAACCGCCGCCAACGATGTGCGTGATAAAGTGGCCGGCGCGGTAGGCAATCTGCCGCCGGACGCCGATCCGCCGGTTGTGGCTAAAGCTGACGCAGACGCCTCGCCAATCATCATTCTCAATGTCAGCAGCAATACTCGCAATTTAATGGAGCTGAGTGAGCTGGCCAACAACACCTTTAAAGATTATTTGCAAACGATACCGGGGGTCAGTTCGGTCAATATCTTTGGGGAAAAGCGCTACGCCATGCGACTCTGGCTGGATCCGGGCAAGCTGGCTGCTTACCGTCTGACGCCATTGGATGTAAGAAATGCCCTGAACGCTGAAAATATTGAGCTGCCCGCCGGCCGTATCGAAGGCAACACGGTCGAACTGGCCGTGCGTACCCGCAGTCGTCTGGAAACAGTTGACGAGTTCAACAATCTTATTATTCGTGAACAGGACGGGACGATTGTTCGCTTTAGCGACATCGGCCGTGCCGATTTGGGTCCGGAAGAACTCCGTTCGGTGTCTAAAGGCTTAGCCGGGCCACGTGTGGCTGTGGCTATTCTGCCGCAACCGGGCTCTAACCATGTTTCTATCGGCGACGAGTTTTATCGCCGTATTGAGCGACTAAAAAAAGACTTGCCGGCCGACATTGAAACAACCCTCGTTTTCGACACCACCCGCTATATTCGCAAATCCATTGCTGAAGTTAAGGAAACCATCTTTATCGCTTTTGTTCTGGTAGTCTTTATTATTTTTGCCTTTCTGCGGGATTTCCGCACCACGCTCATTCCGGCTTTCGCTATTCCGACATCGCTTATCGGCGCATTTTTCATCATGTACCTGGCTGGATTTTCCATCAATATTTTGACCTTACTGGGAATTGTGCTGGCGATTGGTATCGTCGTTGATGACGCTATTGTCGTTTTGGAAAACATCTATGCCAAAATCGAGGCGGGCATGGATCCGATTACGGCCGGCATGGAAGGATCCAAAGAGGTTTATTTTGCGGTTATTTCGACAACAGTGGCCTTAATTGTTGTGTTTATGCCCATCATCTTTTTGCAAGGGCTAACCGGACGGCTTTTTAAAGAATTCGGTGTTGTGATTGGCGGGTCGGTTGCGATTTCTGCTTTTATTGCTCTGACCTTGACGCCCATGCTCAGCGCCCGAATGTTGCGCAAAAAAGCGCATCAAAATTGGCTGTATGAAAAAACCGAACCGTTTTTTACTGCGTTAATCGCAGGTTATGAGCGCACACTGAACAGCTTTTTGCGCGCTCGTTGGTTGGGCTTTCTTCTTATTCTGGCGGCGATAGCTGTGATTGTTATTATTGGTAAAGGCTTGCCGCAGGAGATGGCTCCTCTGGAAGATCGCAGCCGGCTGCGAGTCACCTGCACCGCCCCGGAAGGCACTTCATTTGAAAGAATGGATGCCTACGTTGACGATCTGATCGAGCTTATCCGGCAGGAAGTCCCGGAAATCGAAGCTGTGTTAGCCAATACCGGCGGCGGAGGTGGCGGAGGCACCGGCGCCACCAACTCCGGTTCAGCCTTTATCATTTTGAAGCAGCCGCAAGAGCGCACTCGCAGCCAACAGCAGATTGCGCAAGCCCTGACCAAGTCGGTTAAAACGCTCAATGACGCCCGCACGCTGGTTGTTCAGGAGCAGACGATCAGCGCCGGAGGCGGGGCCGGACGCTTTGGTCTGCCGGTGCAATATGTTATTCAGGCGCCTAACTTTGAGAAACTCAAAACGGCGCTGCCGCGTTTTATGGACAAAGTAGGCGCCAGCCCGGTCTTTAGCGCGACGGATTTGAACCTCAAATTCAATAAACCGGAGTTGGTCATCGAGATCGATCGCGAACGCGCGCGCACCCTGGGCGTCTCCGTCAGCGATATTGCCCAAACGCTGCAACTGACCCTGAGCGGTCAGCGTTACGGCTATTTCATCAAAGACGGCAAGCAATATCAGGTGATCGGCCAACTGCGCCGTCAGGATCGCAACGAACCGGCGGATATCACTTCTTTGTATGTGCGCAACCGGGCGGGCGATCTGATTCAATTGGACAACGTGATTCGGATTTCCGAGCAAGCCAATCCGCCGCAGCTATTTCGATTCAATCGCTTTATTTCGGCCACGGTTTCCGCCGGTTTAGCGCCGGGACACACGCTTGGTGAAGGTATCCAAACCATGAGCGCGATTGCCGACTCGGTTTTGGATGAATCCTTTACGACCTCTTTATCGGGCGCCGCCCGCGACTTTTCCGAAAGCTCTTCCAGTCTGCTTTTCGTCTTCTTGCTGGCCCTGACGTTGACCTATCTGGTTTTAGCCGCCCAATTTGAAAGCTTTCGCGATCCGTTCATCATCATGTTTACAGTGCCGCTGGCAGTAGCCGGCGCGCTGCTTTCGCTATGGATGTTCAATCAGACTATCAATATTTTTAGCCAAATCGGTCAGATCATGCTCATCGGTCTGGTGACCAAAAACGGCATTTTGATTGTGGAATTTGCCAATCAGCGCAAAGCGACCGGTCTATCCGTCATGGAGGCGGTTAAGAGTGCAACTGTAGCCCGCTTCCGCCCAATTTTGATGACGGCATTTTCGACCATTTTGGGTATCCTGCCCATTGCGCTCGGTCTGGGCGCCGGCGCGGAAAGCCGCGTGTCGATGGGTATTGCCGTCGTCGGCGGCATGACTTTTGCCACCTTTTTGACGCTGTATGTGATTCCGGGCATCTATTCGTATGTCAGCCGGGAAAATAAAGAGAACATTACAAAAGGCTCGTAATGTATATACTCCTTTCCAAGCGACAAGTTTAGCATGTAAAACACCGTGTCATTCCGGAGGAATCTTCCTGCAAGTGAGCACACAGCTAAATTTTAAGAAGATTCTTTCAGAATGACAATGTGTCGCTTGGAAAGGAGAAACATTTAACATTAACCAAAATGGAGGATTGATGAAGTTTCTGCTTAAACTCATTGGTGGATTGCTGGCGTTGTTCCTTGTTGTCATTGCTGCTGCCCTGATCTATCTCAAAACCGCATTGCCGAATGTAGGGCCAGCGCTCGATCTAAAGGTGGAAGCCACGCCGGAGCGAATCGAGCGCGGCCGCTATCTGGCCCATCACGTTGCCGTCTGTATCGACTGCCACTCCACCCGCGACTGGGGCGTCTTTAGCGGCCCGCTGGTGGACGGTACCTGGGGCAAGGGCGGTGAAGTTTTTGACGAACGCTTTGGCTTTCCCGGCGCATTCTACGCCAAAAATATTACGCCAGCCGGTGTTGGCCAATGGACGGACGGTGAGCTATATCGGGCCATTACCGCCGGTGTAAGCAAAGACGGACATGCCCTTTTTCCGATTATGCCGTATCCCAATTACGGCCAAATGCCAGATGAAGAAATTTACGCCATTATTGCCTATATCCGGACGCTAACGCCGATTCAAAACGATGTTCCACCTGCCAAACCGAGTTTCCCGATGAACTTCATCATGAACACGATTCCCAAAAAGGGCACGCCCGGAATAATTCCTGATAAAACCAATCCGGTCCAATACGGAAAATATATCACCACCTCAGCCGGCTGCGCCGACTGCCACACCCGGCAGGATCATGGCAAACCTGTGCCCGGCATGGATTTTGCCGGCGGCTTCGCGTTTCCTTTGGGTGGCGGCGGTGTAGTGCGTTCTACCAATATTACACCAGATATGGAGACCGGCATTGGCAAATGGAGCAAAGAAGATTTTATCCGCCGTTTTAAAGCCTATTCGGATTCCGGTTATGTGGCCGAGAAAGTAGAACCGCGCGCGTTTAACACGATTATGCCCTGGATCATGTATACCGGGATGACAGAAGAAGATTTGGGCGCAATCTATGAATATTTGCGGACGGTTCCTGTTGTGAGTAACAACGTCGCGAAGTTTACCGCGAATTAACAATGTTGGTAAATTCGGAGTTCAAAGCGACAGCTTTGACGCTCGTACATGTCAAAGCTGTCGCTTTCAACTCCGCCGATACCAATGATTATTGCGCAACTACAACGAAAAAAGGGAGAGCAATTAACTTGCTCTCCCTTTTTTTATTAGCTTGCCAGGTTATGGCAATTATGCTTCCGTTTTTGGCGCTTCTTCCGGTGCCGTTTCTACCGGTTTAGCTTCCGTTGCCGGAGTGAGTTCCGTCGGCTTTTCCGCAGCCTCTGTCGGGGCCGCTTCAGCCGGTGCTTCCGCGACTTTTACTAAAGTTGTTTCTGCCGGAATAGCCGGAAGGTCTTTCTGATTGACTTGTGCCGCTTCGGCAATGGTCACCGTGGTTTTGACCACATGATCCTGGCGGAATTTCTCCAGCTCAGCCTGATCCTTATCGACAAAGTAATCCTTCACGCTTAGCACGATGCGCCGATTTTGGGGATCAATCTCGATCACTTTAAGGGGCAGTTTATCATCAACAGCAAAAGCGTCGGCCGGGCGTTGCAGATCGTCACGACCCAGGTGTGAGAAGGGTACAAAGCCCTCGATCTCTCCGTTTAATTCGACAATTAAGCCGCGGTCCAACAGGCGTACGACACGCCCGGAGGTCGTTTTACCGACCGGATTTTCCAGAGCAATTTGTTCCCATGGATCTGAGGTCACTTGCTTTAGGCCAAGCGAGATGCGCTGGCTTTCTTTATCAATATTCAAGACAATGACTTCCACGTCCTGGCTCTTGTTGACGATTTCGCTGGGATGGCGGACCCGCTTGGTCCAGGATAGATCGGAGATATGCACCAAACCGTCAATCCCTTCTTCCAATTCGACGAACACGCCAAAATTGGTGATGTTGCGAACTTTGCCTTTGACACGGGCGCCGATGGGGTATTTCTCATCAAGATGTTCCCACGGATTCTGCTCGGTTTGCTTCATACCCAGCGAGATTTTCTCTTCTTCTTTATCTACTTTTAAAACAACAGCTTCAACTTGGTCGCCCATGTTGACAATCTTTGACGGGTGCTTGATTTGGCGTGTCCATGACATTTCCGAGATATGGATCAAGCCTTCCACGCCTTTTTCCAGCTCAACGAAGATGCCGTAGTCGGTAATGCTAACTACTTTACCATTCACACGGCTGCCAACCGGATATTTCTCCTCAACACCTTCCCACGGATAAGGCAGTAATTGTTTCATGCCCAGCGAAATTCGCTCGCGGTCGCGGTCAAATTCAAGAATCTTAACCGTAATGGCTTGGCCCAGCTTGACCAATTCGGTCGGGTGATTAACCCGGCCCCATGACATATCCGTAATGTGTAATAAGCCGTCAATACCGCCAAGGTCGACAAAAGCGCCGAAATCCGTGATGTTTTTGACAATGCCTTCACGAATTTGACTCTCTTCGATCAAGGTGACTAATTCTTTTTTACGCGCGTCGCGCTCCTCTTCCAGCACACTGCGGCGGGATACGACGATGTTACGACGACGCTTATTCAGTTTAATAATGCGGAATTCCATGCTCTGACCAATCAACATGTCCAGGTCAGGAACCTGTCGCACGTCAATTTGTGAGCCTGGTAAGAAGGCATCAACGCCCATCAGGTCAACCACAACGCCGCCCTTGATTTTGCGTGTCAGCTTACCGCGAACTTTTTGGTTCTTCTCATGCGAGTCTTTGATTAAGTCCCAGACCCGCAGAAAGTCGGCCTTCTTTTTGGATAAAACAACCAGTCCGTCCTGATTTTCGATTTTTTCAAGATAGACATCGACAATATCGCCCACCTTGATTTTTTCCTCGCCTTTAAATTCTTCCAGCGAGATACTGCCTTCCGATTTAAAACCAATGTCGATGATTACTTCTTTTTCGGTAATCTGGATAACTTTGCCTCTGACAATTTTGTCTTCGGCGATTTCCGACAATGACTTTTCGTAAAATAACTCCATAGACTCCTGATCATCCGAATTTTCGTCAATATCAATATCAATATCAATATCAATATCCGGATCAACAGGTTCAGACGCAGCCGGGGTAGTGACATCTACCTCGGGTTTAGTTGGTTCTTGTGGTTCGAGTTGCTCGTTCGACATAATAGATAAGTCCTCCTCAGTGATTATATTTCTCTCTCGCGAGAGATGGAAAATATCAATTTAATTTTTGACGAACCAGATTCAAGACTTCTCTGACCTGATCGTCAATGGTTAAGACACTGGTGTCGATAACCACAGCGTCTTCGGCTCGAATAAGCGGACTGTGTTCGCGCTGCGAATCGAAGGCATCGCGCTGTTTCAGCTTTTCAAGCTGATCCTCCAAGGATGTAGCGACGGTTTGCCGCTGCATATCATGCAGCCGTCTTTTGGCGCGTTCTGTCAAAGAAGCCTCCAAAAAGACTTTAATTTGCGCGTTTGGAAAAACGTAGGTTCCAATATCGCGCCCGTCTAAAACAACACCGCCCTGCTCACCCAATACCCGCTGTAAAGCCACTAACTTTTCCCGTACAGCCGGCATAGCCGATATGCGGGACACTTCCGCCGAAACTTCCGGTAAACGAATTTGCAGCGTCACATCTTCGCCATCCAGATAAACCGCTAATCGTCCAGCCTGGTTATGAAGCTCAATCCGGGTCTGAGGCAGAATTGTAGTGACATTCTCCGGCGAAGCCCCGGCGCCAAAAATTCGTAGCAGTTTGAGCGTCATTGCCCGGTACATGGCGCCGGTGTCAATATAGGTAAAGTTCAGCTTATCCGCGACTAACCTGGCCGTTGTACTTTTGCCGGAAGCCGCCGGACCGTCGATAGCGATAATAGGTCGCCGACAATGTTGCGAGCTATTTGCTTCCAAGCTTTCCAAACTCCTTACCTGCAAAATACATTGTAAAGGACGCACAATATGTGACGGTGCCTGTGAATTGTCAAGATAATTTTGATAAGCCGGTTTACCGTGCCAAAAGGCTTGTTCAGGCGCATAGGATGGCGTGCTATCCTACTATTTGCCGACTGCATTGAATAGCCGATAGCCAAGTAAAATGCTCAATACGAATCCATACATAAGTGGCCAATAAAGGTCGGCTTTGACTAACCAGGCATAATGAACGACCCCGGCAATGGCGCAAACATAGGTTAAACGATGCAGCCGACCCCAGCGCCGACCTAATGTTTTAATCGCAAGCTGATTGGATGTAATTGCCAACGGGATCATGAGCGAAAAACCCAACGAGCCTACAGTAATATAGGGTCGCTTGACGACATCCGCCCACATCTCCGCCAAGTCCAGAGCATGGTCAAATACGCTGAAGATCGTAAAATGCAGGCACGTATAGAAGAAGGCAAATAAGCCGAGCATTCGTCGAAATTGGATTAGATCATTCTGACCGGTTAAGCGCCGCAATGGGGTAATCAACAGCGTGATGAGCAGGAAATTGAGGCCCCAGTTGCCGGTGGTATGGGTCAGTGTTTCTACCGGATTTGCCCCAAGATTGTTGGTCACCAACCGCCATATTAGCCATAAAAAAGGGGTCAGGCCAAGCACAAATAGCAGCGGTTTGTACAAAGCGCGGTAGGCCGGCATGCGCTTACTTGGAGGATGGCCGATAGAATGGATTGGTACCGCCGGCATGATCCGTCACATCAACCACCGCTTCTATTTCGGGTACAAATTCTTTGACGACAACTTCCACGCCCTGCTTAAGGGTGACATTGACCATGCCGCAACCCTGGCAACCCCCGCCAAACTCAACATACGCGGTATTGTTGCGCACATCCAGCAGGGTGACGCGCCCGCCATGCGCGGCGACTGCCGGATTGATGTGCTCGTCCAGAACAGCTTGTAGTTTTTGGGCCGGCGAGCCTTCTTCACGGTTGTCGGCTTTGATCACATTGCGGGCGGTAAAGCCGTGCGTTGGATTAAAGTCGATCATCGCGTCTTCCAGATTTTGCTGGCTGTCGCCGTCAATATAAATCTCAAAACCTTCACTGGCCACGGCAATATCATCTGGTAGTTTATCCGCGCCTTTGATAAAGGCCAGACTGCGCTCTTTGACTAAGGGCGATTTGGCTTCCGGGTCACCGACAATAATCCGTAAACTTCGGCTGGGTTCGCCGCGCATCATGCCGGTCAGGCGTCGGCGGGCTTCTTCAGTAATATTCATGAGTAATCTCCGTTTCAAAATAAAGCGTGATAAGGTGTCATGTAAACATACATTGTGCCGCCTTTTAATGCAACCAAATTATAAGCTATTCTAAAGCGTAGAGATCGGAGCGAGGGTCCCGGTGAATTTTGCGTATCGCCTGTAATACATCTCATTATCAAGTAGGCTCTTGCAAGACCCTTAGGGCTTTTCCGCCGTGTGCCGTTCTTTTTTGGTAATGGTATAATATCCCCGGCATTTAAACATTGCGCCAATTCTGAAGCTTGCCGGCTTCAAGTGCCGGGGACATACCTTTACTTTAAAAAGCAAGTTAGCATGATATAAAGATAGCGACGGTTTCAGAACATCCTTGCGTAAAAAAGTGACGAGCTCGATTAATTTGTTGCCTGAAAACGGATTTTATATTTTATTTTATCTAAAACTTTAAGCCTGAATTGAATTAATCACCACGAAATACACAAAATACACGAAAGGATTATGAACTAAGGCAAGTTTCATAAATTACCATTTTGTACCTAGCACTTCCAAGTGTGTTATTCCCGCATGTTGTTGGCGCTTTTTACGTCTGCTGTGCTAAAGGGAGTTTAGCCGATGACGACTACATCCGTTAAAGAATTTGATTGCCATTCGCTATCCATCTGTGAAAATGTATCGTTGCAAGCTTACCACACTTTTGGTCTGGCCGTGACGGCTCGTTATTTTACCGAAGTTGCAACGCTGGAGCGCCTGCGTGCCGTGCTAACTGCATTTAAAAATCAACCCCGGCTTGTGCTTGGCAGTGGCAGTAATCTTCTTTTTACCCGCGACTTTGATGGTCTGGTCATCAAAATTAATTTAGATGGAATTTCGATTGTGCAGGAAACCGCCACACAGGTATGGCTTCGCGCCGGCGCCGGTGTTATTTGGCATGATTTAGTGATGCACTGCGTAGAGGCGGGCTGGGGCGGCATTGAAAATCTGTCGCTGATTCCGGGCACGGTCGGCGCCGCGCCGATTCAGAATATTGGCGCTTATGGCGTCGAATTGGCGGATATTTTTGATAGCCTGGAGGCCATCTCGATTACAGATTTATGTTTGCGCACCTTTAAACGGGCCGACTGCCTTTTTGGCTACCGTGACAGCATTTTTAAGCATGACTTGAAAGATCGTTTTGTTATCACTAATGTGATACTGTGTTTGTCCAAGCAGCCTGTTTTTAATACAACTTATGGCGCCATCGCCCAAACACTTCAGGAAACGAGCGGGGGTGCGTTGTCGCTCCGGGCTGTTAGCGATGCCGTCTGCCGGATTCGCCGCAGCAAGCTGCCGGACCCGACACGTATCGGTAATGCCGGCAGTTTTTTTCAAAATCCGACGGTGGATTCCGTTCAATTTGACGCTCTCCGCGCAGTCTACGCCGATATTCCGGGCTATCCGGATCAGACCCGGCGGGTTAAAGTGCCGGCCGGCTGGCTGATTGAACAATGTGGCTGGAAAGGCTTTCGTTGTGGCGATGCCGGCGTCTATGATAAACAAGCGTTGGTGCTGGTTAACTACGGTCAGGCCACTGCCAATGAAGTGTTGGCCATAGCCCGCCAAATTCAGGAATCCGTCGCGGCAAAGTTTGGTATTCAGCTCATCCCGGAGGTGAATTTTGTTTAAAAAAAACGGCTCATGGAACAAGTTTGTGGAAATCCAACCTTGCGAAGGCTTCAGTGCATAAAACATGCAGATTTCAAATTAAGCCTTCGCAAGGTTTCACCATCTTATTCCATGAACCAAAAAAACATCGCCTATCGCGTCGGAACCCTGCCGGCACAACTAACCTCAACCGACCGCGCTTTTACTCTGGAGATAACCAACGATGATCCGCACCGGAATTATTGGCTATCCATTAACCGTCACGCTTTCTCCGGCCATGCACAACGCCGCTTTTTTGGCCGGCGGCCTGACCGGTCATTATGAACCGATTGCTGTGCCGCCCGAAGGTATTCGCCAAAAAATTGCGGATTTGCAATCGGCCGGCTATCGTGGCCTTAATGTGACCATCCCGCACAAAGAAACCGTGTTGGAAGTTTTGACCGAAGTACACGAGCCGGCCCGCAGCGTGGGCGCGGTTAACACCATTCTTTTTGACCGCGGGCAGCGTATTGGCTATAATACGGATATTCCTGGTTTTATCACAGCGCTGGCGGCTGAAAATATCCGGGTCGAAGGTCAAAACGTGCTGTTGATCGGGGCCGGCGGCGCGGCCCGGGCTTATGCCTGGGCGCTTCGCTCGTTGCAGCCCTGTCGCTTGTGGATCGCCAACCGCACCGATGAACGCGCCCTGCAGTTGGCTAAACTTTATGCGGCGGAGTTTGTAGCTTATTCGGCAATTGATCGGATTTTGCCCGCCTGCAACCTGGTCGTTAACGCTACGGCCATTGATCTCCAGGCCGACTTGTTGCCGCGGCTGCCCGCCGGATCAGTCTACTATGACGCCAACTATAAATTCCCGCTGCAAAAATACGCTTCCGTACGTGTCGTCAACGGCCTGTTGATGCTCATCTGGCAAGGCGCTTACGCTTTTGAAATCTGGACCGGTCACAAACCCCCGCTGGACGTAATGAAGGCAGCGGTTGGTTTGATGTGATCGGCAGGTCGGCACGATTGAAAGGCCGGCAAAAAACAAGTTGGTAATTGGCTCAAAGACGCTATTTTATTGATACTCCTTTCCAGGCAACAAATCCGGCATGTTATCATTCTGTAAGAATCTTCTTAAAATTTAGCTGTGCGTTATCTTGCGGAAAGATCCCCACGGAATGACACCGTGCTTCAAATGCTAAATTTGTCACTTGGAAAGGAGTAAAAACTCGTTCCTAAAAGGAGAGATTAATGAACAATTTCAAATGCTTTTACCACCGTTTAGCTACGTTCGTCATTTTGATGACGTTGATTGCTGCAAGCCGTTCTTTTGCTCAAGAGACGGGTGATCCAATTGTCATAGGAAAAGCAATTACCATTCATTCCAAGGTGTTGAATGAGGATCGTGAGATTCAGATTTATGTCCCGGATGGTTATGCCACATCTCAAAACAAATACCCTGTTTTATACCTGTTGGATGGCCCGGCCCATTTTCACTATACCACAGGCATTGTAGAATTTCTCGCCCAACAAGGACGTGCCCCGCAATTGATTGTTGTGGCAATAGCCAACACGGATCGAGATAGGGATTTGACACCTACCCATTCGATAGCAATTTCTCCGGGCGAAAATGACGAGACACTTGCCACGTCCGGCGGAGCCGATAATTTCTTGAAGTTTATCAAAGATGAACTGTTTGCATACATGGGTCAGAATTATCGAACTGAACCTTATCGCATTTTGATCGGGCACTCTTTGGGGGGCTTGTTTGCCATACACACGCTTTTGACACAATCGGATACCTTCAGCGCATACATTGCAATCAGTCCAAGTCTTTGGTGGGATAACAAAATCATGCTGAAAAATGCCGAAACTTATTTTGCCAAGCAGCCGGTCTTCAACAACTTTTTGTTTATGACATTGGGAAATGAGGGAGGCCGACAGCAGGCTAGTATAGAGAGATTTCTTGCTATACTTGGATATTATGCGCCGCAGGGGTTGTCATGGAAATTTCAGCATATGGACAAAGAAACGCACGGATCTGTTACCCTGCAAAGCACCTATCAGGGATTGGAAGCGCTCTATTCAGATTGGTCGCTGTCCAGGGATAATCTGAAAGTGATTGTCGAGATGGGCGGTGTTGCCGCTGTTATTGATTCGGTTGACGGTCACTATCGAATGCTATCCCAAAAATACGGCTACGAAATAAAAACACCGGAGCGCGTCTATAATTTATTGGGATACGAGCTTATCTCGCTAAAAAAATATGACGAGGCTGTTTCGATACTCAAACGAAATGTGTCAATTTATCCCGACTCTCCCAATGTCTATGATAGTTTGGGCGATGCTTATGATGCCGGCGGTCAGCTCGAACTCGCCCAAAAAAGCTACGAACAAGCCGTGAAAATGGCGGAACCCAATTCCCATCCATACCTGGATGCTTTCAAGAAAAATCTGGAACGAATCCGCAAGAAAATAAGTGCGAAATAGCTTGTACTACGCATGGTGTATCTTTTGAAGAGGCTAAAACCGTTTTTAGAGATTTTCTGGCGGTGATTGCGGATGATCCTGATCATTCGACGGCGGAATCTCGTGAAAAGATTATGGGCGCATCGGAACGACAGCGCCTTCTGAGCGTTATTTTTGTAGAACGACGCGGAAAGCTAAGAATCATATCGGCTCGTTGCGTCACCCAACATGAAAGGAAGCAGTATGAAGAGAAAAGATAAGAAATTACAATCGGTTGCGCTGGAAGATGCACAATTTGGCGCGCCGGACGCGGAAAATCCGGAATGGACGGCGGTGGATTTTGCCCGCGCTAAGCCAAATCGGTTTGCCCAATATTTTGTTACGCTGGATGAGGATGTGATCAAGTACTTCCCGACTCCAAAACGGTCAATGATGCCTTGCGCCTGGTCATATCCAACTATCCCGACAGATTCAGCCGCAGAAGATGGCGACAGCGTGAGTTCATTTTGTTAGAAGGAAAATTTTATGGCACAGGAAGATCATCTAAAATTTCTCAATCAGCGCTATCGTCTCAAAGACATTGCAAATGAAGGCGCATGCTTCACGCCAGACGAGTTAGACCTTTTGCACAAATATGGAACGTGGCTAAATGCGCTGATGATCGGAAAAATTAAGCCGACAACCGATGAGCAAAAGCGATTTGTCAAAGTTTGTCAGAAAAAGCATAAACCGGTATCGAAATTTGAAAAAGTCTGGCTGAAATACCTGCGAATTCGAAATAAGCATCACGTAAAAAGTGAGTTCAAGCGCATCGCTCGTCAAATCGAAAATGAACCGTATGAGGATGATGAACCGCCATCTTTCGATCCATCAACCGATTGGACGCGCTCGTTTAACGATTACGACCCAAATTATTGGGAGCAATATTTTGACCAAAACGAGGAATAAGTTATGCCCACCCTAAAATCTCTCTCCACCCAATCCGAAGCCGAACTGCTGGCCGTTGTCCAGCAATTCATGGCCCCGCGCTACGAAGAAGGCTACGTCAAAGGCGTGCACGACGCGGACGCGGCCAAAATCCTGAAGGCGCTGGTCGAACTGGAAACGAGCATCGGCCTGCTGCGCTATCCGGCGTCAGCGCGGGCCTGCGGCCAATTATACTGGCGCACCTTTGCCGACCCGGAGGCCAAAGCCCGCCTGTCCGACCGGCTGAAAGGCATGGGCGCGGTCATCGCCGCCTTCCCGGACAGCGCCCAATGGGACATCTACATCGCCCAAATCAGCCGGGAGATGGAGGCGTTTTTGGCCGCGACCGGACTCTTTAACCTTGCGAAGGCTTCCGAGCAAACAGCCGAAAGCGGTGCGCAAAAGCCTTCGCAAGGTTTGGTTGGAAGTCGCAACCTTGCGAAGGCTTCCGAGCAAACAGCCGAAAGCGGTGCGCAAAAGCCTTCGC
>CAYOLL010000072.1:24833-28073 GCA_964404765.1 uncultured Gemmatimonadota bacterium
AAGGTTTGGCCTGGGCTGCCGCCGAATATCTCTTCCACGAGATCAGCCAGGACGATGATTTTGTCATCAGCCGCGAGGCGTATCAACTGCATGAAAGCTTTCGGCAGCATCTCAAAACCCCCGGTTCAAACCGGGGGCAATTGGAAGACAAATTCAAGGCGTCGGTGGACAAGCTGGCCAATGATCCGGTCGGGCGATTTGAATTGATTCGTTCGTGGGTGCGGGCATTCAGAAATGACATTTCTCAAAGAAATGTCATTTCTACGGATGAATACGTTGACGAAGCTGCCGTTCTGCTCTTTTACGGCGCGTTCGAGCGGCGCTTTGTATTGGACGTGTCGGTCACCCGCGAAATGAGCGGCTTGTCAGGCGATCACAGCTTGCTCAACAAGGGCGCGTACACACTCAATTACCACGCCTTCATGCGCAAATTAGACGAGTACGCCGCCGTTACTGCGCCCGCCTTCCGCGCCTATCACGCCCACAAAAGGCGGCTGACCGAGGAATTCCGGGCCGACATCCGCGTGGAGGAATTCATGCCCCGCGTGCTGACTTCGTTTGTGCGAAATCAGTTGATTGACAAGGTTTATCTGCCGCTCATCGGCGACAACTTAGCCAAGCAAATCGGCGCGGTGGGCGACAACAAACGCACCGACCGCATGGGCCTGTTGCTGCTCATTTCCCCGCCCGGTTACGGCAAAACCACGTTGATGGAATACGTGGCCAATCGCCTCGGCCTGATTTTTATGAAGATCAACGGCCCGACCATCGGCCACAAGGTGACCTCGCTCGACCCAAACGAAGCGCCCAACACCGCGGCCCGCGAGGAAGTGGACAAGCTCAACTTAGCTTTGGAAATGGGCGATAACGTCATGATTTACGTGGACGACATTCAGCATACCAACCCGGAATTTCTGCAAAAATTCATCTCCCTGTGCGACGCCACCCGGCGCATCGAAGGCGTGTGGCATGGCAAGACCCGCACCTACGATCTGCGCGGCAAAAAGGTCTGTGTGGTCATGGCCGGCAACCCCTACACCGAAAGCGGCGAGAAATTCAAAATCCCGGACATGCTGGCCAACCGCGCCGATACCTTCAACCTGGGCGACATCATCGGCAATACCTACGACACCTTTGTGCTCAGCTATCTGGAAAACTGCCTGACCTCCAACCCGGCGCTGAACAAGCTGGCCACGCGCAGTCAAAAGGACGTGTACAGCTTTGTCAAAATGGCCGAGTTGGGCATGAAAGAGGGGCTGGAGTTTGAGGCCAATTACGCCATCGAGGAGATGAACGAGATCGTCAATGTGCTGAAGAAGTTGATCGTCGTACGCGACATTATGCTGAAGGTCAACCAGCAATACATTGCCTCGGCGGCGCAGGCGGACGAGTTCCGCACCGAGCCGCGTTTTCAGTTGCAAGGCTCGTACCGCAACATGAACAAAATTGCCGAAAAAGTCCTGCCAATCATGAACGACGCCGAACTGCAAACCCTGATTCTGTCGCACTACGAGCAGGAATCGCAAACGCTGACCACCGGCGCGGAAGCCAACATGCTCAAGTTCAAGGAATTGGTCGGCATCCAGAACGAGAAGGAAGCCGCCCGCTGGGCCGACATCAAGAAGACGTTCCAGCGCAACCAATACCTGCGCGGCATGGACGCCAGCGACCCGACCGCGCAAGTGGTGGCCCAGCTTTCCGCCGTGGGCGACGGCCTGAGCAACATCCGCGATTCGCTGAAAAACGAGTCCCTGCGCCAAAGCGTGGATCAACTGCGCCAGACCATCGAGCAAGCTATGAAAGCGCGGGAAGAGGAGGGGAAGAAGGTGGTTGTGGTGCGGAGGAAGGAATAGAATCTTGTTCTTGTCACAAATTCTACCATCTTTCGTTAAATGTCAAAGGCTGCACAGTGTATAATTCTCTGGACAATCATGTGTCTTTTTGGTATAATTTGTCTGCACGTAATTTGTTTTATTTCAACATATTATAAGGTTTTCAAAATGATTGCTTTACCTGATCTGTTAGACCGGCTTGGTTATACCGACTCATCCCAATATCTTGATCTGCAAAAGCCAGAAAATGCCTTTGCAGGTCGAGACATTATTGGTTTGGGCGTGAAAGGGGTCTATCAGTTCAAAACCAACTCGGTTAAATCGAGCTTATCATCTCGCCCCGCAATTTTTGTGGCAGAATGCCAAAATGACGACGAGGCAAAAAAAATTCACAAAAGCCTCTGGAATTTTGGCAATGCTCCCTTCATCATTATAGACTTGCCTCATCAACTCAGAGTCTATACTGGTTTTGAATATTCTCCGAAAATTAACAAAAAAACAAAAAAGAAGCTGGTTTGATTCATAGTGAGCCAATCAAGCGCATAAATCAGATCAAGCAGATTGTTGAAGATTTTAATGCTACAGCTATAAACTCCGGAACTGTTTGGAAAAAATACAAGGCCAACTTAAACCCCGATAACCGCATTGATAATAAACTACTCCAAAGTTTAGATAAACTTGGCAATATGCTCGAAAATGATGGATTAGAGCCTAATCTTGTCCATGCGCTTATTGGTAAATATGTCTATTTATGTTATCTACGAGATAAGAAAATACTAACTACAAGTTGGTTCGCTCAGAATAACATTGACGAGAAACATATTTTTAGCCATCAAGCTAATAAAAATACCGTACAACGACTCGTTGATCTCCTTGAAGAAAAGCTGAATGGCAAAATTTTCCCCATCAAGTTCGATGACCCCCAATTAAAAGACGAGCATCTTGCTTGGGTAGCATCGATTTTTGGCGGCGGCGAAATTGCTCAAAATCCATCGAAGACACTTATTCAACTCCATCTGGATTTTAAAGCATACGATTTTGAGTACATTCCGGTTGCTACTTTTTCGACAATATATGAGCAATTCATTACAGCCGAAGAGCGCAAAACCATTGGCGCAGTCTATACACCGGAGTTTTTAGCCGAGTACATCTTGTCCGAAGTGGAGTCGGTCAAACCGTTGAAAAGAGGAATGAAAATTCTTGACCCGGCTTGCGGATCAGGGGTCTTTTTGGTTTTAGCCTATCGGCGTTTGATCCATCTTGAACTTGAACGGCAAAACAAAAACAAGCTTGCTCCTGAAGAACTCAGTGAATTATTGCTGGAAAGTATTTATGGCGTTGAGAGGAAAAGCGACAGCAATTCCCGCGATCTTTTCCGTGAATTGGAACAAGGGGGGCAATTTTGTTT
>CAYOLL010000073.1:0-27769 GCA_964404765.1 uncultured Gemmatimonadota bacterium
GGGAAAATGCTTGACTTTACAAGATATGGCTACTAAATTAGCGCCTCTTAATTTGCTAACCTAAATTTAAACCACGAGTTAAGGAAATGATTCGATTGAGACTTACTGCTCGTCTTTTTTGGACGGGCGCGGTGTTGATTTTATTGGGTGTCCACTGTGCCAAAAAAGATTCACCATTAGGAATTGATCTTCCTAATGAAGGCGAAGAGTCCATGCCGCAGACAGTCACCTTGATTGGTCCGGAAGTAGACACCTATGCGCATTCAAAACTCTCGCTGACCTATGCGTCTAACCTGTTGACTGGAGATCATGACGGTATTCGGACACGCTCTCTGTTTAAATTCAACTTTAGCGGCATTGATTCACTTGACGAAATTAGCAAAGCTGTTTTTAAAGTTGTCATGCACGACACCTATCCACGCTCGGATGCTGCAATTGCGCACATGCATTATCTTGTTCCAATTTCGCCGGCGGACTCGGCCTGGACGCCTTTGGCGGCAACTTGGAGCGTGCGGGATACGACCGGCGCAAGTTCGCAAATCTGGACACGCCCCGGCGTCGTCGATGAAGCAACATTTCGCCAGGATGCTTTCGCCTCTGTGTCAATTGGCACAACTGCCGATACCAATTATGTCGAAGTCGAGTTTGACATAACTGCGTGGCTGCGGGCACAAGCCCCGGAAGACAGCGCCAGTATTCAGGATTTTGTAATGATGGCAGAGCCCAATATTGACATCTCAAGACATTTTTATACAGTCGGAAGCGCCGCATCGCCTAAAATAATTGCCTACTTTAACCAAAATGTAGACAGCTTGGTTTTTTCACCAATGGCCGATGTTTCAATTGTGGAAGAAATTCAGAAGCCCAAAATAAGCGGCAGTGAACCGTTTTTTCAAATTCACAATGGCTACTTTGAATTTGGCCTGCTCAAGTTTAGCTGGCCCGACTCGCTGGTTGATATCAACATTAACTATGCCAAGTTGGAATTATCAATTGATCCGAGTCGCACCGATGTTAACCCAAGCGCGATGACTCTGGAGATTAAAGGCCTGAACATCGAAACAATGCAAGACTCCGCCGGCATAGATATGTTAACTGTTTCTCCGGATTCAATTCAAATTTCATCCACATCTTTGGCCGCCGGCACGGTAGACCCTACCGCGGCATCATTCACATTTACCAACAGCTTACTGAATAGATACGTGCAAGATTGGGCAGATGGTGATCTGGAAAATTTTGGGTTGTTAATTCGTGGTAAAAACTATGCGGATGATTTGCAACACGTTGCTTTTTATACTGGCGAAGCCGGACAAGCTTTAGCCCCGCGTTTGAAGATTGTCTACACCCGGCCCACGGCTCGGAACTTTACCCAGGAAACACAGATGGCAGATTCAACAGAAACTACCCTGAATCCTGAAGGGGGTCGCTAATGAAACAGAGCCTGCTTTGCTTATGGCTTTGGCTTGGTCTAACCGTGCCCGCCATGGCTTTTACCCAATATTCCGCACAAGGCATTGGTGAGCCAATTACCGGCGCTACCGCTGCCGAAATAGGAATGGGCGTGATTGGACTTGCAACAACCCATCCCTTTTCTTTTAGCCAGGGCAATCCGGCATTGGCTGGCGAATTGCCTCAAACCGCTTATTCCGCTATGTTAACCGCCGGCAGTTTAGAAATCAGCCAGCATGGCAAATTAACCACCAGAAAGACCGCCTACTTGCCCCAAATACGGTTGGTCGTGCCGGTATTTTTCAAACTTCGCGTCGGTGTGGGATTGACCCAAAGAACTTTTGTTGATTTTCATGCGTCCAAAACCTATGACTATGAAGGTGTCAAGAACGGCTTGCGGCGCACTATTACCCTGACCGGCGGTTTGTATGCCTTGCGCCTCACCGCTGCCCGGCAAGTACACCGCATGGTCTCTGTCGGGCTGCATAGCGACCTCTTGTTTGGTTCCATCGAAGAAACGCGAGTCACTGAATTCGACAAGACCTTGACCAGTTACACACCGTCGATTTTTACGCCGACCATGGAGTTCAAAGGCGCCGATTTTACCTATGGTATCCACTTCCGCCCGGTCGAAAAAATATCGATTGGCGGGATGATACGGCCACAGCACACCATTCGTGCCAGAGTACTCAATCATACCGATTTTCAAAGCACACCGATCGATACGACGGATATGGATTTAACATTGCCGGCTACCTACGGCGTCGGTTTTTCGATTAATCCGATGCCTCGCTTCCGCTTTGTCGGCGATGTGCAAATTTCGAAGTGGGAAGATTTTGTATTGGGCGAGCCTTTGACGGGATTGCATAACACCCGCCGCCTCGGCCTCGGCTTTGAATGGGAGGCCGATCCGAAAACAGAAACGTTTTGGGGTCAATTTCCGCTTCGTGTAGGCTATACCGATGAACCCTGGCATATAAAAGATGCTGATGGGACTATAAATCGCGGCTATTTCTGGTCGCTCGGCACGTCTCTTGACTTGTTCCGTCGCTATGGCGTTTTGGATATAAGCTTCACCTACGGTCGACGCAACAGCAACAATCTATCTGCGCTTCAAGAGAAGATTTTCCAGCTTAATTGTACAGTACAAGGCTTCGAGAGATGGTTCTAATCTGAATCTTTGCGCCCTCGTGACGCTTCTTGAATTTTTAGGCCAGACACATATAGAATGTATAAGAATACACAATCGAAGCGTGATGTTGTTTTCCTCTTTACAACCCGTATTATACGATTATTTGCATACGGCTTTCTTTCCGTCATTTTAGCGCTTTATCTGGCAGAAATTGGCTTTACAGAAAGCCAAATCGGCTTATTGCTAACCGTCACGCTCATGGGCGATGCCGTTATTTCGCTGGGCCTGACCACAACGGCGGACCGTCTGGGCCGGCGGCGAATGCTCATTATTGGCGCCGTTCTGATGGTTTTTGCCGGTCTGGTTTTTATCTTTACCCGTCAGCCGCTCTTCTTAGCGCTTGCAGCGATTATTGGTGTCATTAGCCCAAGCGGCAACGAAGTTGGACCCTTTCTTTCTATCGAGCAAGCCGCGCTTTCCCAGCTTTTGCCGGCGGATCAACGAACGCACTTTTTTGCCTGGTACAACTTAGCCGGTTCTTTTGCCACTGCTGCCGGCGCTTTGAGTGGCGGCGGGCTGCTACAGATTTTACAATCGTCAGACGTCCCCGTTTTGCATTCCTACCAAATTATTTTGCTGGCCTACGCTTTAAGCGGCGCGGCACTATCCGGCTTTTTTATGGCCATGTCGCCAAATGTGGAAGCATCGCAACAGACACAACCTGTGTCCGGCCTGCCGCTTTTTGGTTTGCGTCAATCAAAAAACATCGTGTTTAAATTGAGCGGACTTTTTGCGCTGGACGCATTTGCCGGCGGTTTTATTGTGCAAAGCATTTTGGCATATTGGTTCCATCTTAAGTTTGGGGTCTCGCCGGGTGCGCTGGGCGGCATCTTCTTTGGGGCCAATCTGCTGGCAGGTGTATCGGCGTTGCTGGCAGTTCGTCTGGCCGCCAAAATTGGCCTGATCAACACAATGGTTTTTACCCACATCCCATCCAATATTTTACTGCTCTTTGTGCCACTGATGCCCAATCTGAGTTGGGCGATTGGCTTGCTGCTGACCCGATATTCTATTTCGCAAATGGATGTCCCGACGCGCCAATCCTATTTGATGGCAGTTGTGCCGCCGGAAGAACGTTCTGCCGCTGCCGGCGTAACAACAATTGCCCGCTCAATCGGCGCTTCCATCTCTCCTTCGCTTTGTGGTCTGCTGCTTGCAAATCCCGCTCTCATGAGTGTACCCTTCTTTTTAACCGGCACGCTAAAAATTATCTATGACTTGTTGCTCTATCGCAGCTTCAAAGCTATGAAGCCGCCAGAAGAAAAAAGATAGCCAACGAATTTAGATGGAAAAGCACCATAAAAAAAGCCGGATTCTCGAAAGAATCCGGCTTTTTTATGGTGCGCCACCAGGGACTCGAACCCCGAACCTACTGATTAAGAGTCAGCTGCTCTGCCAATTGAGCTAGTAGCGCATATTGAGTTGTATGGTACGCCCGGAGGGAGTCGAACCCCCGACCTGCGGATTCGAAGTCCGACGCTCTATCCAGCTGAGCTACGGGCGCAAAAAATAATGGGGTGGAAGACGGGATTTGAACCCGCGACAACTGGAGCCACAGTCCAGTGCTCTAACCAACTGAGCTACATCCACCGCCATTTTAGTTATCCGCTAATGAATCTATATTCACAAAATATGCCACAGTAGGCAGCTTGTCAATAAAAAAGCGGTAAATAACAGGGTATAATGCTTCGACTGAATCATACCCCAAATGTTCCAAATCGAGGACGCTTATTATTTATTCTTCCGTAAGCGGCGTTTTCGGCAAAATCTTTTCCACTTCGTTGTGTGGACGCGGAATGACATGCACTGCGATCAGTTCACCCACGCGACCCGCCGCAGCCGCGCCGGCATCTGTCGCTGCTTTTACGGCGCCGACATCGCCGCGCACCATGACCGTTACATAACCGCCGCCAATCTGTTCCCGGCCGATCAAAGTGACTTTAGCCGCTTTGACCATTGCATCCGCCGCTTCAATTGCGCCGACTAACCCTTTTGTTTCAATCATTCCGAGCGCATCCATTGCCATGAAAATCCTCCTTAAGAAAGTCTTATCGTAAATCATTTTTAGTGTCATCTTGGCATAATTAAAAAGAATAATGATTTCATGTCTTAAAGTCAACTGTTTTTTAGAAATCGCGCAGCTTTTGTTTAGGCAGCCAGTACCAATAGCAAATCCAGATAATAAAGCCGTAGGCAAGTATTTTGGGCAAATCGTCGAGTACCATGCCGACAGCATACAGCAGTAAAAACATCGGCACAATCCATTTGAACTCGTGATGCGGCAAAATACGAATGATCTCTTTGGGTATAGCATGATAGACGATCCGGCCCTGTCCGGCCTCGATCCAGGCCAGACCGGTATGATTTTCGACGCTATAATCGACTTGATAAAAGGGCAGGTGATATAAATCGACGGTCATGGCTTCATTAAAAGGTGCAGTGATATGCGGATTATTGGCATAAGCTTCAACAGCTGTTAAAGTCGGATCAATCAATATACCGCCGGCGGCTTTGTCCGCCGCAAAGTATTTGTAGTCTAATCCGGGCAGATTCAGTCGGTAAAATTCAGCCAGATGGGTTACATAAGCCGGGGCCAGAAATGCTTCGGCATGTTGGCGCGTCTTCCAAAAAGGCACATAATAGATTTTGGCAGCCCGAATAATGACATCGGATTTGATTTGATGACGGTATAAATCCTGCCGAAGAATTTTATTCAGATGCCGCTCCTGAAGCTGCGGCTGGGAAATTTGATGCTTTTGCTTCGCCCCGGAATCGAAATAAAAAGTCGAAGTACAGTAGGCGCAATGAACAAACAGGGTCTCTTTTTCCATTACAATTTGGGCGCCACATTGTTGGCAGCGAACTTCCATAATCTTAAATCTCGCATGAAAAGAGGCTTCGTACATCCATGAATTTTGCAGATTTACGCGGATGTTTTTTTGTGAAAAAATACAAATGTTTTATCGCGATCATTATGCCGGGGATAGCTGGTCATATTTACCGAATGACAATATGTGGCTTGCCGCCATCGCGCAGCCGGTTCCAGGTCAAACTGGCAAACCAGGAGCCGCGGTCGTGCTGATAATCTTCCGGCTGATGAAAGGCAAAAATGACAATATCCGTTGCGTAGTCATGGTATTTAAATCCGGCTTGATAGGCTTGCTTTAAAAATAAATGATTCAGCGTTTTCTCAACATTTCCCGACTGCAGCGCACGCACTACGACAAATGTTCGCAGTTCGGTAGCGTTTGCATCTTCCGTAGCCGCCTGATCCATAATTTGATAGGTCAAATCATCGGGCGGGGGAACGTACTCCGGCGATTGGGGCGGTTCCGGACGGGTGGTGAACCGTGTTTTGCCTGGCCGAATATCCTTCCGCAGCCGCTCGGCCATTATTTGTTGATGCGCAGCCAGTAGCAGTTGGCGGGCCTGGGAATGTTGGGTGTTAAAAAGCAGCGCATTTTTGGCCCCGACAAAAGCGCGACCGTAATCGAGCGAATCAAAATCAGTCTTGGCGAGCATAAATAATGAGTCGGCGATATACTGATTCATCGTCAGGTGCGCATTGATATGAAGCAGATTGGCCGCGTCATTGCGATTCTTGATGGGATCGGTGATGGCGATAGCCTGTAGATAGCCGCCATTTTCATAGCGCACCTGCCCTTGCTTTAGCAATCGCTGTTCTTCCTGATAGATTTGCGTAGCTTCGTTCAACTTGGCGGCAACGGCTCCCTGGAGCTGCATGGCTTGCGCTTTTTCGTATGCAGCTTTTGCAACCAGATAATCCCCTTTGACAAAGGCCAAATCGCCGGCGCGTATGTAGGCCTCCATTTGCGAACTTTGCAAATAGGTTTGATAGCCAAAAAAAACAGCTATCGTAAACAGGAGTAGCAAAATAAGTCCAAAAAGGCGCATTCTTAAAAACTCATGGCCAGAATATGGGGCAGGATGTGGGCTAATGCGCGGGCCCGATGGCTTACCAGATGTTTTTCGTCCGCGGTCGCTTCACCAAAAGTTTTGCCTAATTCCGGTGAGAAGAAGATGGGATCATAGCCAAATCCGTTGTGACCGCGACACTCGCGTAATATCCGTCCCTCGACCTGGCCATCAGCGGTGAGAATTGTGCCGGAAGGGCCGGCTAAAGCGATGACGCAACGGAACCGCGCGGTTCGTTTGTCATCGGTAATGTCCCGTAAATTGTGCAGCAGTTTATCGATATTTTTTGCTGGATCGCATGGCTCGCCGGCGTAACGGGCCGAGTACACGCCGGGTTGCCCATTAAGCGCATCCGTTTCCAGGCCGGAATCGTCGGCTACCGCCCATTGGCCGGTATGTTCGGCCAGTGTCCGTGCTTTTTTAATCGCATTGGCGGCAAAGGTTTCACCGTCCTCAATCACATCGTCAATTTCCGGAAAGTCGTGCAGGGACAGAATTTTAAAGTCCGGCAAAAGTGTTCTAAACTCAAAAATTTTCCCGTCGTTTTTGGTCGAAATTAAGAGTTGCATGTTTTATTTTATCCATTCAAAATAACCTTGCGAAGGTTCACGTTGGGGAATTCAGAGAGCCTTGGAAATATTGACTCCGCAATAAGTTTAACCTTCGCAAGGTTTCCTACATCCATGTTCAGGTATTTATCGACATGGATAAACTAAACAGGATGGACAGGATAAAATACTTTTGTACTTGCCTTTCCATCCTGTTCATCCTGTCTATCCATGTTCATATCCATTCAAAACCGGAGTAACACGAACTGCTAAAATATTGAAGCCTATCGCTAAGTGTAATCATTGGCACTGATGCTGTCAACTCAATTTTGTATCAAACATGATCAATAAAACAAACCCTTGCTAATCGGCAATCTTTGGTTATAATTAAGTGATTAAGTGATTATACATGGATAAACAGGATGGACAGGATAAAATACTTTTGTAATTGCCTTTCCATCCTGTTCATCCTGTCTATCCATGTTCATATCCATGTCGATAAATACCTGAACATGGTTATAAAATTACGCTCAAACATTTGCGCTGTCCGTGAGAATTTTGGAGCAGACCTGACAGGTTTCGGATACCCGTCCGGTTTCTTTTGCGGTTTACCGCCTTATAAAATTACAGCCGAGGTGGCTTTTGTTTAAAGAAACGAGTTACGAAGCTTTTGCCAGACCGTTTCAGGCGGGTCAGATCGCGCCGGTCTGCCGCGAAATTTGTGCGGACTGGCTGACGCCGGTAAGCGCTTTTATGCGCCTGAGTTCGGGTCATAGCAGCACTTTTTTGGCCGAAAACTTTGGTGGCCGCTACAGCTTTATTGGCCGCGATCCGTTTATGACGTTACATATCCGGGGCGCACGGATTCAGTTGGAAAAGGAAAACGAGACTTTTGTGCTCAGCGATCAGCCACTGGAGACCATCCGCAAAGTGTTATCCAAATACCGACGGGCAACCGATGATCGCCTGCCGCCATTTACCGCGGGTATGTTCGGTTATATTGGCTATGATGCCTATCGCTGGCTTGATAACGTAGCGGACCCATATTTGGATGATAGCGCTCTGGACGATGCTGTGCTGATGCTGTTTCGCACGCTATTTGTGCTGGATCATTCTACCCAGCGGCTGTTATTGATTTACAATGCCTTTCCTGATCAGGCGCCCAAGCTTCCGGTGGGGGAAACCTACGAAAAAGCGCTGGATCGCCTGGACGAAATGGAGGAAAATCTCCTCTACGCCATCCGGACCATGCCCGTTGCGGCCGAAAGCGAACCACCATCACCGGAAATTCAAAGCTATTACGCCGCCGCAGATTTTGCAAAAGCAGTGGACGATCTTCGACAACTTGAGACGGATAAAACGGCCGGGGCCGAGCCGGCATCTCCGGCATGGGTCAATTTTTGTCTGCGGCATAAAGTCGGCGTTGATTTGTCGCCCTTTAACTTATACCGGGCCTGGCGGCTGGCAAAGCCGGGTAAGTACCATTGGTATATGCACTACAAGCAGCGTCATCTGATGGGCGCATCGGATGTGACTGCGCTTCAGATCGAAAATGAAAGGATCTGTCTGCTTGACAATAAACGCAGCCCGACAAGTGATCGAGCCGGCTTATATTCTACCCAAAGCTTGCAATCTGAAAAAGACGCGCTGGCGTATTTGTTCGAAGATTATCCGCCGCAATGCGGTCAACCGCGAGAGCAAGTTCTGGAGACAATAGACGGGTTGGAAAATCATCGGCGGGCGGCTACGGGCGGAGTGGCCGGCTATCTTGATTTTTGCGGGAATTGCTTTATGGCGGCTGCCACGCAAACTGCGCTGTATTATCGCAAAAAATGGATTGTGGATCAATTGGCTCCGGTCAGTGAGGCAACTTTGGAAGCGCAATCTGACCAAGCCTTGCAGGAAATCCGCAATGTGATTGTATCTGCCGGTCAAATCTTATCATGATGAAATTTGGGACCCTAAGGGTTTTGCCTTTTAACCCTTAGGGTCTCCTCCTCGGAATATGGAACACACCCTAAGGGTTGAAGAGCAAAACCCTTAGGGTGAACTTACCCAAAGTTATTAAACTGACGCTCCTTAGCGAAAACAAACAACCCGTTGGATAGGCAGAATCCAACGGGTTGTTTGTTTTGACTCCAATTTTAATCTTGGAGTAGCAAACTTTAGTTTGCCTGTGCGCCACGTAACTAAATTCCACACCGTTCCTTGCAAGCTGAAGCTTGCTACTCCGGTTTTAGAAGGATTAAAAATCAGGCCCGACGGAGAATTGAAAAATACCCGAGCTGTGGTAATTGTCAAAATTGGTTTTATTTGACAAATCAAAGCGTAAGATGAAGAACGAGAATGGTATCCTAACCCCAATACCGTAGCTGGCTTTGATGTCGCGCAATTTCAAACTACCCTGGTCATAGCTGGCGCCACGGAAATTTTCCGTTTCATTCCAGGCCGTACCCATATCCAAAAATACAGCGCCGCGAATACTCTGAAAGAATATAGGCAACGGCCATCGGAAGGCTATCTGATCTATGAAGGGGAAACGAAATTCCATACTAACCAGGCCAACTTTACTGCCGATCAAATCCGGATCGGTATCATTGTATCCGCGCATGGTATAGGGCCCGCCAAGCTGAAAGCGTTCGGCAAACGGTCCGGCGCTCAGGGCAAACAGGGAGCGCACCGCAATCTGATGGCGGCGACTTAAGCGAAAGTAGTGACGGTAATCAAAAACCGCTGTTGTGTACTCCAGGCTTTTGTTAACTATACCCGGCGAATGCGAAACGCTTAGCGCAACCCGCGTGCCGCCAACCGGCCCGGTATAGCCCCAGATTGCGTTGTCTTTGCTGAGGGAAATCGAGGGCTCCACCAAAAACTGGTCGTATTGGTAAATCTCGTCAAGGATAACGTCATTGCCACTGACGGCAATGAAGGAGTTGCGACGGTTGATACCACGCGCCACCATCGAGAGATCAACACGCTCAAAGCGCGAAAAAGGATAGCTGACGACACCGATCAGGCCATATTCCCGCTGCTCAGCGTAATAATCGCCAATATAGCTGTAGCCAATAAAATTGTTCTTCTCATGAAATATGCCAATGCCATAATCCAACCGTTTGGGTAAGTAGTAGTACATGCCCATAATATCGGCATCCTCAATAGAACCACTCAAATTTGCCAGCACTTGAAAACTATGATCGCCCAATATATCGCTGAAGTATAGCTCCGTTCCGCCAAAAAAACCATATTCATTCGCGTAGGCAAAGCCGCCGGAAACATAATCGGGCGACAGTTTGGCGGTATATGTCTGCGGCGTTTTGTCGGCTGGTTCGGGCAAGGTGTCCGATTTGGCCGGATCGTAAGGTCTGTAACCGGAGCCTTGCTGCACATAGATCGAATCCAGCGGCGTCGACTTTGACAGAAGCGGGGCAGAGATGATGCGGGCGTTCTTATCTTTTTCTTTCGGCTTGATGGGTTGCTGAATTTCGTGCCGCTCATTCATTTTTTTAAAAGCTTCGTCGATATTTTTAGCCATTTGATCCGGGCTAAGCCGCGTTGTTTGCGCCAGGGGCGTCAGATTCTTGTTGTTTAGCGGATCTTCCAGAATGAATAAGTCCCAACCCCATTTTTGAAAAGACGATACGACAATACGCTCGCCATCCTTGGACCAATCCGGATCAAAAACCCCGCCGGTGACATTGCTCAGCCGAAAGACTGACGAGTCTTTTAAGCCATAAACGAATAAGTTAGATGTCCCACAATAGTCGGAAATGAAGGCAACGTGGTCGCCGGATGGACCCCAACAGGGCTGGGTCTCATTGCCGGGCAGGATCACCAGAGGTTCAATTTTTCTGCTTTCCATATTGTAAAGATAGATGTTTTGATCGTGATAGGTGAATGCGCCTGCGGTCGAATCGAAAATTGCCGGATCCGGCGTCATTTCCGGGTCGGGCCGATCAGATGAAAAAACAATCTGCTTGCCGTCAAACGACCAGCGAGGATCGTGATCATCAAACCGGTCATCCATTAATCGAGCCAACTCCTGTGTTTCGATCTGTACCACATACAAATCCCGCCGCCCGTTTTTTATGGCGGCAAAAGCAATTTTGTCCCCAACCGGCGACCAGTCCGGCGACTGAATGGAGTCAAACTCAAAGGTTAACTTCTTCATCAGCTTGCCCTTATCCACATGATAAAGGTAGATATGATCTTTACCTTCATTCTTGGATACAAAAGCTAACTGCTTGCCGTCAGGCGACCAGGACATATTGCTGCTGAACTCGTGCAGCGATTCATAACCGGCGTCCTGTTGGGCTTTGACCAAACGTTTGGTGATTTTGCCGTCATGGGTGGACAACAGATAGATGCTGCTAAAAATTTTCCGGTCAGAAAAAAATGCAATCTGATTGCCGTCGGGCGAAAAGACCGGGCGCATATTCAGGAAGGATTGCTCTTTTTCATGATCTGTTAACTTGCGCCCCATTTCATCACTCGCTTGCAATTCGGCAAACTGCGGCCAGTAATGACGCTTTTGCAAGCGGGTCCATTCTTCGCTAAGCTGTTTGATGGGCAGACCCAGCGCTTTTTGGATTGCCTGATCAAAGCTTTTGGAAGCGCGGGATTGTTCGATAATTTCACCTAATTTTTCGTCGCCAAACTGCTTGGCAATATAGCGGACAATGGCCTGACCCTCTTTGTAGACCATATAGCCGCCGGCGTACTCCAACTCCTCAATCCCGGCCAGATTTTCGGACAAAACGGCCTCGCGGACAAACATTTCCGTTTCGGTATCCCAACCGTCAGCGGGGCGCGACAAATACTCGGCCAGGCCTTCGGCAAACCACAGCGGCATGCGCATGAAATATTGCTGGGGCGAAAAAGAATTGGTATAGATCATGTCAAACATGACGGCGTGAACCAACTCGTGCGTAATCAAATGCTTATAGTCGGCATAAGAGCCTTGATAGTGGATTACGACCCTATTTTTTAAGGCCTCCGTAAAGCCTTGCAGTCCTTCGTCAATAAAATCGTAGGTTGTATTGGTTTGCTCAAAATCCAGATGTGAGCCGTAGATGATCAAGGGAATTCTGTGGCTAAGGGCATGGCCAAGTTTTTGAGCAATAAAGTCATGAGACTCTTCGGCCCACTGTGCGGTCATATAGGCCAGTTCTTCCGAACCCTTGTAATAATGAATATCAAAATGCTGGGTCGGCAAAATAGACCACTCAAAATCCTTATACTGGACTTTATTTTGACCAAAGTAGGCCGAGCCGGTTACAGGCATGAGTAGCGCCAAAATCAACGCAAATAGTATAGAATGTCGCATCAGGACCTCCGATTTAAAGCAGGATTGCGCAGCGGGCAGGTAGATAACGGGAGCTACATAAAACCATAGCTGATATGATTCGGTTTAGTTAAAGTTCCCGGCAAAAGCGGGATCGGTCGCTACGGACGCAGCCGCAAACACGCCGAGCCAAATGTGCTTATACCGATGCCCGATACCAAAAAAGAATTGCACACTGCGGAAAAACCCTAAGGGTCTTGCAAGAGTTTACTTGATAATGAGGTGCACCATTTAAGACCCTTAGGGTTTATGTGCCGATTATGTACAACTCATTTTCGGTTTTGGTATTACAACGCAAAGACTATGCTGCGCTAAAATAGGCAAACGTCTTTTGTAAACCATCTACTAACGAAACTTGCGGCTGCCAGCCCAACAAACGGGCGGCCTTGTCACAGGCGATCACGCTGCGTTGCTGTTCACCCGGCTTAGCCGGCGCATGAAGTTCCGGCATGTCCGATTTGGCAATCGTCCGCAGTTGCAAAAATATGTCCGTGATGGTCGTTTCAATGCCCGTGCCAATGTTGAAGATGTCGGGTGTTTCGCGCCCCACGGCCTTCAGATTGGCCTGCACGACATCGCCTACGTAGACAAAATCGCGGGTTTGTTGACCGTCACCGTTGATGCTGGCCTGCTCGCCCTTCAGTAGTCGTTGGCAGAAAATGGCCACTACGCCGGCCTCGCCATGCGGATTCTGACGCGGGCCGTAGACATTGGCATAGCGCAGAACGGTATACTGTAAGCCGTAGACTTCGTGATAAAAATGCAGATATTTTTCCGTGGCAAACTTGCTGACGCCGTAGGGCGATATGGGTCGGCAAAGATGATCTTCGGCGGCGGGAAAGCGCTCTTGCTCGCCGTAAATGGCCCCGCCGGTCGAAGCAAAGATGACTTGCTGCAGGCCGTTTGGCCGCGCCTGTTCCAGCAGATTCAAAAAGCCGAGGATGTTGACATTGGCGTCGTAAAGCGGATCGACCACCGAACGGCGCACGTCCATCTGCGCGGCATGGTGATTAATGACTTGCGGACGCTCTTTGGCCAGAATCGCCGCCATGTCCGCCGAACGAATATCCACCGGATAAAACACGGCTTGCGGATGAATATTTTCGCGCCGACCGCTGCTCAAGTCATCCACTACGACCACATCGTGTCCGACTTCGATATAAGCGTCGGCAATGTGCGAAGCGATGAAGCCGGCCCCGCCGGTGACTAATATTTTCATGTAACTTTCACTTTGCATTAGCCACAAAGGCACTAAGACGTTAAGAATCACAAAGGTAATATTTGTCGTCCGATGATCTTCGTATAACTTAGTGTTTTTGTGCCTTTGTGGCGAAAGATTTTCTTACTTTTGAAGATTTGGAAAACCGTTACTCAAACACCTTCATGAGCTCGCGGAAACGGTTAAACAGCGGCTCGTAGACGCCGGAATCGTGCATGTCCACGCCGGCTTTTTTGAGCTGATCGAGCGGGAAGTCGCTGCCGCCGGACTTCAACAACTCCAGATACGGCACGGTATTACCCTTCAGGATTTGGTCGGCAAAGTGATAGGCGCAGGCAATGCCCGTCGCATATTGGAAGACATAATAATTGTTGTAGAAATGCGGGATGCGCGACCATTCATAAGGTGTGTATTCGTTTTTGCGCATGGCCGGGCCATAGTAGCGGGCATTCAAATCCTCGTAAAGATCGCACAGCCAGTCGGCGGTCAGAGCCTTGCCTTCTTCCACGCGCTGATGGATTTTGCGCTCGAAGTTGGCAAACTGGGTCTGGCGGAAGAAAGTGGCGCGAATGCCGTCCATTTCGCGGTTTAGCACGTAGCGGCGGGTTTCGCCTTCGTAATTTTCCAGCAGATAATGGGTCAGCAGCCGCTCGTTGACGGTGCTGGCGATTTCGGCCACAAAAATAGTATACTCCGACTTGGTGGCCGGCTGATGCTTGCGCGCCAGATACGAGTGCATCGAATGGCCGGCTTCGTGGGCCAGGGTGTAGACGTTGTCCAATGTATCGTTGTAGTTCATCAGAATATAGGGCAAGGTGTCGTAGCAGCCGCTGCTGAAGGCGCCGCTGCGTTTGCCCTTGTTTTCATATTTATCCACCCAGCGTTCGGTGGTCATGCCTGCCCGCAAAATCTGCACGTAATCGTCACCCAAAGGTTTAAAGGCTTTTAAAATCATCTCTACCGCTTCGTCGTAGCTAAACTTCATGGCCAAATCCGGCACGAGCGGCACATGCAAATCCCACATTTCCATTTCGTTCAGCTTGAGTTGACGCTGGCGGATTTCCATATATTTGTGCAGCAAATGGGCATTCTTCTCGGTTGACAAAATCAGGGTGTGATAAACGCCTTCGTCGATGGCCTTGTGATATAAAGCCGATTCCAGCGTATTTTTATAGCTGCGGATTTCGGCAAAAAACTGGTGCTGTTTGACCTGAGCGTTCAGCGTCGCCGCGCAGGTGTGGGCCAGGCCCATGAACTGGCCGAACATCGAAATATGGGTATTGCGGCGCAGCACGCGATCCGGCGACTCCATCAGCTTGCCGTAGGAGCCGTGCGTGACCAGATGCGGCTCTTTGTTGCTGTCGCGGGCGGTCGGGAAGGTAATATCGACGCTTTCCAATTTTTCGTAAATATTATGGACATCTTCCCACAGCGGCGTACCGCGGGCCAGCAGCTTTTCTTCGGCGTCGCTCAGGATATGAGCCTTTTCGCGGATGAGCCGCCGGAAATCCATATCATACTCGGCCAGGGTCGGATCGGTCAGGCAGCTTTGCAGAAACGCGTCGGATTTGGCCGACAGTTCCGGCGTGATAAAGGCGATGCCCATGGCCAGCTTGGCGATCAAATTGGTGGCCTCGGCGCGCAACTGCTGGCACTGACTGTCGCCCAGATCCGTCACGCCCAGCAGCGAGGCATACATCATCACGCACTCCACGTCGCGCTTGAGCGTCATGACCATGTCCATACAGGATTTGACTTGCGCGGCGCTGTTTAATTGCCCTACGAAGGCATTTAATTCCGGCACACGCTGCTCCACACGCCGGCAGGCGGCTTTCCAATCTTCTTCGGTCGCAAAAATTTGGGTCAGGTCCCAGGTGTCTTCCGTTTTCACCTGGTCACGGGTTTTGAGCTTTTCCATCATAAAATCCTTTCTCATGCTTTGGGGTGAATGAAAAATAGAGCGCGTATAACCGTATTTTAGCCGGTCATCCAAGCCCGTATTTCCGAAAGTGCAGATCATTATGCCGATAGAATTGTATTAGCGCATATTCTGATTATTTTATTCCCAATAAACATTCTGTATTGTATGCTATTCGCGCTCATTTTCCAAATAAAAAAGACCGCCCATCGCTGGACGATCTATCTTTATTAATTGGCTCATGGAGCAAGTTTGTGAAAATCCAACCTTGGGAAGGCTTCAGTGCACAAAACATGCGAATTTCAAATTAAACCTTCGCAAGGTTTCACCATCTTATCCCATGAACCTATTAATTAATTAAAAATAAGAAGCGTGTACTGTACTAGCGTGTATTAAAAAGATGCGCCATTAAGATCAAGACGTTTCTTCCTTCCATCGCCTGGCCCGACGATCCATTTCCTGAATAAACGCCGTCTTGCCCGTATTGTAGCCGTCAATATCAGCAGCGTATTTTTGCGCCAGTTCCAGCTTGAGTTCGGCGTAACGCGCCGCCTCGTCCGGATGAGCCATCATGTAATCCCGAAAATCCAGATGGCGAGCAATTTCCGGATGGCCGCTCTGATAGAAGTGAACGTGATGGGTGCGATGCGTTTCCGTGCCCTTGCCAAAGAAGCGCCGCCCGGCAATACCAAACTCACCTTTGGCAAAATAACCCAGTTGGATCAGTTGGCTCTCATGCGTATCAACGGCGTGAATCTCCGCCACTTCGATCAAAATGTCAATAACCGGCTTGGCGCAGATGCCGGGAATGACCGTGCTGCCAAAGTGGTGGACGCGGACGATGCCCAGCCCGACGATGGCGGACAGCCGCGCCGCCTCGACGGCAAATTCTTCTGCCCAGGCCGGGTTGGGCGGGACGACTTCAACTTTGCGGATCGGTGGGGGGTTCATGGGTTTGCTCCCTCTTCATTCTGTGGAGCGCTCTCCTGTTCATCATTCGTAATTCCTAACTCATCAAAGATTTTCTCTATCTTCTTCACTTCCCCCTGCATCCCGGCGGCGACGGCCTTTTCTTTGGCCTGCCGGAGCTGCGACAGCCCGGCCTGCGGCTGACCGGCTTGATCCAGATAGCGGCCATACTCAGACAACGCCGGGACTAAGGTTTCTATATAGTTTTTGGCCGCGGCGGTTTCGATGGCCTTTTCAAAATAGGCCACGGGCGTTTCGGGCAGGCCAGTCAGGGCAGTGATCTCATCCAGATAAACCCTAAGGGTTTTTAAAACCCTTAGGGTTTGGTCGTGGGCGAGAACTAAAGCGATGGCCAGATGAGTATTCCCGTGCTCCACATCCGACCCGATCTCCTGCATATTCTTAAAGTGCAACAGCGCCATCTCCAACGCCTTTGCAAATTCTCTTAAGTGGATATAGGTATGGGCCAGACTCGCATAATGATATCCGATAGTTCCTTTATTGCCGATTTCTTCGACTATCGCCAGGGATTTTTGCTGACAGGCCAGGGTTTGGTCATATGCGCCTTGATTCAGGTAAATATTCCCAATATTGTTAAGCAAAATTGCAATCCCCGCTTTATTGCCGATTTCTTCGACTATCGCCAGGGATTTTTGCTGACAGGCCAGGGCTTGCTCATAGGCGCCTTGATTACTGTAAATACTCCCAATATTGCTAAGCGAAGCAGCAATCCCCCACTTATCGCCGATTTCTTCTTTAATCACCAGGGATTTTTGATGATTGGTCAGGGCTTGCTCAGAAGCGCCTTTATTCATGTAAATAATCCCAATATTGTTAAGCGAAATTGAAATCCCCCGTTTATCGCCGATTTCTTCATAGATCGCCAGGGATTTTTGATACCAGGCCAGGGCTTGCTCATCAGCGCCTTGATTCCTGTAAATCTCCCCAATACTGTTAAGCGAACTTGCCATCCCCCCTTTATCGCCGATTTCTTCCCGGATGGCCAGGGATTTTTGCTGATAGGCCAGGGCTTGCTCATAAGCGCCTTGATGCCAGTAAATATTCCCAATAGTGTTCAGAGCGTCGGCGCCGGTTTTGTGATCCTGGATGGCTAAGGCGATCTCCTGAGCCGATTCAGAAATGGACCGGGCGGTATCATAATCGCCTTTAACTTTTAAAATCCAACCCAGCAAGACTTTTAATTTCGCCTCCTGTTGGCGGCGCCGGGTGGCGGTGGCGGCGGCAATGGCGTTTTGCAAAATCGCGCCGGCCCGATCCCACTTGCCGGTCAGGTGTAAAATATCGGCTTGTTTGTAAAAGGTATCCAGATAGTTAGTTAAGAGTGAAAAGTTAATAGTTAATAGTTGGGGCGCGCTTTTCAAGACTTGGATGGCCTCCTCCAGTGTGGTCGGTTTTTCTTTCTTTGAAAACTTTTCACTCTTAACTATTAACTCTTCACTGAGCAGCGCGATCAGCCGGTCGTAAAAATTCAGGGCGACGTTATTCTGAAAGTTTTCTTTGGCGTAGTCGCCGGCCTTGTCGTAATAAGCCAGGGCTTTGTCCACGATGTGGGCTTTGTCATAATGAAAAGCCACATCGCCGTATTTGGGCGCAAGGGCATCGGCATAGAGGATTTCAATGGCCTCAGCGGTCAGGCGGTGCAGCTCGCGCAGGCGGGCGCGCATTTGCATGTCGTAAGCCACATCGCGCAGCAGGGCGTGCCTAAACAAATATTGCAGTTCGTTCACCGCGCTCCAGACCTGCCGCTCTGTCGCCGCCCGCACCTCCGGCAGAGGGTCTTGCCGCAAGACCGCGGCCAACAATTTAACCTCAAACTCGCGGCCAATCACCGCCGCCGCCTTGACCGTCTCCTTGACCGCAATCGTCAGCCGGTCCAAGCGGGCCAGCAAAATGGCCTGCACCGTGTCGGGCAAAACCAACCCGGTCTGCGCCAAATGCCATTCGCCGTCCTGCAAGCGGATCAGGTTGTTTTCCAGCAGATAACGGGCCACTTGCCGGGCAAAAAACGGGTTGCCGTGCGTCCTGTCCCAGATCAGTTGAAAAGCATCCGCGCCGAGCGGCGCCACGGCTTCGGTCTCGGCCAACTCGCCCTCGGCGCAGACCAGCGTCTCCTCCGCCGACAGGTGATTAAGATCAATCGTCAGCGTCTTGATCTTTGGCTCCAGCTTTTTGATGAACAGCGGTTTGCCGCCGTCATCGGCATAACGCAGCGTGGCCAAAATCACCATCGGATAGGCGTCAATGCCCCGGCAGAGCGTCTGCAAGGCGCTGTGCGAGTCGTCGTCCAACCAGTGGCCGTCCTCCAGCAGCAACGCGACCGGCCGGAGCAGGCTCTCGGCTTGCAGCCAATTCTTGAGCGCATACAGGGTGTTTTCGTAGCGGCCTTTGGCGTCCAACTGTTCATACAGCGAGTTTTCCCAACTCAGGCCGAGCAGCGCGCCCAGGATCGAGCGGGTGCGGATCAGTTCTTTGGCTATTTTACGGATTTCATCTTCAGCAAAGTCCCCCTTAAAAAAGGGGGATTTAGGGGGTTGTTTTTCAGACGGCAGCGAACTTTGATCGAGCCCGGCGCTTTTTGCATCGTCATACAACCCCCCGGCCCCCTTTGTTAAGGGGGAATTTTCCGGCGCATCCGACGAAGGAGGGATGAGCGACTCAACCCGCGCGATCAATTGATCGTATTCGATCTCGAAATTTGTCTTTTTGTCGGCCAGAGTTTCAGCCCGGTTGAGTCCAAAACGCTGATTCAAAATGTAGCAGAACGGGTTGAAGGGCTTGCGCAAAATCTGGTCGCATTGACCTTCCAACCAGAGCGCGTCCGTATGCGCGGTCGTGTCTTTGAAATACCGTTCCAGCTCGAACATCAGCCGCGATTTGCCCTGCCCGGCCTCGCCGTAGACGGAGACGACTCCGGCGAACCGCGTCCCCCTTTGAAGGGGGATTGAGGGGGATGATTTGTCTGGTGCAGAACTCGCTTTGTCATCCCCCTGACCCCCTTCAAAGGGGGAAAAAATCGGTTGGGCAAACGCAATCAACCGCGCCAATTCCGCCTGCCGGCCAATCATCCGGCCCTGGAAAAAATCGGCGATCTCGTGAAGCTCGCCGATCAACTCGTAAGTTGGAATCGCCTGGGCCCGGCCTTTGTAGGCAAAATCGCCCAAATGCTCGCAATTGAAATATTTGTTCTGCGCCAGCGATTGATCCACGAGAATCTGGCCCCAGGCCGCCTTCGTCATAAACCGGGCCGATTGGTTGACCGCGTTGCCGAGACAGGTGAACTCCGCCCGCAAGTCCGAGCCGTTCAGCCCGCAATAAGAATCGCCGACGGTCAAGCCGGCCCGCAGTTTCAGCGCCGACGGATAATTTTTAAGCGCGCTGATGAATTGCAGCGCCCGACGCTGGTTGTCCTCGTAAGCAATGGGCGCGCCGAAGAAAAAGAGTAGATTGCCGCCCTTGTCGCCAAAATCCAGCCTAGACAACGTGCCGCCGTAAGTCTCCAACTGGGTCAGGGCATAACCGACAAAATCGTTTAGATTTTCAACTTGCTCAAACGCGACAAAAACCGGCACAATTAGGCGGAACTCTGACGCTGGCAAATCTGCCAATGCAGAGCCGCCAAAGGCCAACAGCGCCTGGCGGGAGATCGTCTGCGATCCAAACCGAATAGGTTTTGAAAAACCGTCAGGGTTAAACTGATCGAGGCGGATAAAGCCGTCTTTTTCATAAGATTGGGCGATTAATGTCGGCGCAGACTGCGTCACGGTCGGCGTTGTCCAGACTTCGCCTTTTTGACAGCAGTGTTCGGCGTGGCTGCAGCCGTCAATGGCCGGGCCGCGAAAATAATAGGTCTTCCGCCGCTCCGTCCCGACGATGCCCCAATCCACCTCGCCGACATCGAGCCCGACCTTGACCGCGAAATCGAAATCGCCATACTTGCTGCGATAGACCGGATTGGCGGCAAAGAAGCGCTGAATCTCGGCGGCGGCAGTCAGGGCGTGCGCGGGCACAGACCCTAAGGGTTTCCGCAAACCCTTAGGGTCTCCTTTGAGCGGAAAGAGGGCGGTGAAGGCGTCCCCGGCAAAGTTGGTGATCCAGCCGCCGTGTTGATAGACCGACTGCACCGTCGGCGTAAAGTAGAAGCGCATGATCTGCGAAAGGATTTCCGCGCCTTCGGATTGCCCGCCGCGAATGAGCACTTCGGTGGTTTGGGTGAAGCCGGAGATGTCCACAAACATGGTGACGGCCTCGAAACTGCCGGAATAGTTGGCCTGCTTGTATTGCTCGGCGATGAAATGGGGGATCAGATTTCTCATGATTTGGGCTCCTTGAGGTCAATATGCAAAGCGTTAACATAATTATGACTTAAGCTGTACGGATCATTGGGTTGGCTCATAAAATGTTGAAATTGCCCGGCCCTCACATCCAGGCGGTTCAAGCCGCCGTCTTTTGTGCCGATCCATAAAAAGCTGGTTGAATCCTGGCATAGTACTCGAATATTATTACTGCTGATACTATTCGGATCGGCAGCGTTGTGGTGAAAATGGAGAAACCAGCCGGTTTGAGGGTCCAGGCGATTCAAACCACCACTGCACACTCAGATTGCTAATCTGAGCTACAACATTCTTGCGGCTAATCGCAACTTGTAGCACAGAATAGCATTCTGTGCGTTTTTCGGGCATACTCAGATTGCTAATCTGAGCTACAACATTTTTGCGGCTAATCGCAACTTGTAGCACAGAATAGCATTCTGTGCGTTCACCGGGCGCACTCAGATTGCTAATCTGAGCTACAACATTCTTGCGGATAGCAATCGCCATTGTAAAGCTTCCGGCTTAACCTGTCCATAAAAATCATATCCGCGCGTTTTTCCCAATGCAGCCCGCTGGAAAATATGCTAAATTCAGGCCAGACGCGACACTTGACATGCACACAAAATTTCGGGGGAAATTATGGCAAATCTACTACCGCCGTTTATTGCGCGGCAATACCGGCAGGGCTGCTTTGGCGGGGAATTTGAAGCGGTCGCCCTGTTTGTGGACATTTCCGGCTTTACCAAAATGACCGAAGCCCTGATGCAGCACGGCATCGAGGGCGCGGAAATTCTGGCCGGGACGCTGCGGGCCGTCTTCGATCCGATGATTGACACGGTGTATGCCTGCGGCGGCATTATCACCGGGTTTGCCGGTGACGCTTTTACGGCCGTGTTTCCCGTTGCCGACACGGGCGCGGAGGCTTACCGGCGGGCGGTGGCGGCGGCCTGGGCCATGCACGGGCAGTTTTTGCAGACGCCGACCCAAAGCACCCGATTTGGCGTATTCGGCTTTGCCATCAAGCTTGGCGTGGCCGACGGTCTGGTGGAGTGGGGCATTATTCGCTCGCCGGAGCCGCCATATCAGCAGGTGTATTATTTTAAAGGCAGCGCCATCGCCAACTGCGTTGCCGCCGAGCATCTGGCCCGCACCGGCGATGTCATTTTAAGCCGGGCGGTTTATCAACAATTAGAAGAAGAAATTCGGGTTGACGTCTGGCGCGAAGGGCATGTATTGCTGACAGACGTGGTCGCGACAGCGCCTGTTCCGAAGGCCAAAACGTTTGAACCGATTGAGCCGGTCGACCTGACGGCCTTTTTCCCGCCGGAAGTCATTGACCTGGGTTTTTCGGGCGAATTCCGCCAGGTCGTGACCGTCTTTGTCAACATCCGTGAGGCCGTTATTCCTCACATCCGCCCGTTGATGAATCAGGTCTTATCGCTCGTGCAAAAATATCGCGGCTGCCTGACCCGCCTGGAATTTGGCGATAAGGGCTGCATGTTGCTTATTTTTTGGGGCGCGCCGCTGCGTTTTGAAAACGACGCCGAACGGGCGCTGAATTTTTTGCTGGACGCGCGTGAATACTTTTCCGAAAATGCCTCTTTGGCGAAGGGAGAGTTGGCTGCGGGCGAGATGTTCCGGGCCGGCGTCACCAGTATGCTGATGTACGCCGGGTATGCCGGCGGGATGCGGCAAGGCGAGTTTACCTGTTACGGGCGCGGCATCAACATGGCGGCGCGCATCGTCATGAACGCCGGTTGGGGTGAAATCCGGCTGGGGCGCGAGATTTACAAATTGATTGAAGTCAAGTTCGATGCCGAACTGAAGGAAAAGCAAAGTTTTAAAGGTTTTGCCAAACCGCTGCCGGTTTATACGCTGCGCGGACGCAAGTCGTACGGCTTCCGGCTGATGTTTGAAGGCCCTTTGATGGATCGGACGGCGGAATTGGAACAGTTGCAGCGGTTTATTGAACCTGTGCTGGCCCCACCGGGAACAGGGGCGCATTTTGCCGGCATTCTGTACATCCACGGCGATATGGGTCTTGGCAAAAGCCGGCTGATTTTTGACTTCCGCACCGGGTTCTTGCGGCAGCATTTGGTCTGGTGGCTGTTTTGCCCGTGCGACGAGATTTTAAAACAGCCGTTTAATCCCTTCAAACATGCGCTGATTAGATATTTTAAGCTGACGGAAGCCCGGTCGCAGAGTGAAAAACAACTGTGCTTCAAAACCGGGTTTGATGCGTTGCTGCAGACAATTGAGGACGCCAGATTTTTGGCCGAAACAAAAAGTGAACTTCTCGCCGATTTCGGGCGCGGGGAAGTCTTTTTGGCCGCATTTTTGGATGTGGAGGCGCCGGGCCGATATCTGCAGCAGATGGAGGCCAAACTGCGCTACGAAAACATGCTGACCGCGGTTAAAATTTTCATCAAAGTCCTGTGCCTGACCCGGCCCGTCATCATCTCCCTGGACGATGCGCAGTGGCTGGATGCCGACTCCAGGCAATTGCTGCGGCATCTGGCGGTCAACATGGACAGCTATCCGCTGGCGATCATCAGCGCCAGCCGTTATTTGGATGACGGCCGGTCGGTTCATATTGACTTTGATCCGGCTATTCCCGAACAGACCTTAGCGCTGCGCCCATTGACGCCCGACGGCATTGGCCGGATCGCCGGGCAGATTTTTCAAACCGCCGGTATGACCGGGGCGGCGCTGAATCCGGACTTTATCAAATTTTTGAGCGAAAAGAGCCAGGGCAACCCGTTTTACGTCACCCAATTCTGTCTGTTTTTGCTGGAAAATCACCCACAGATACTGGCCGATGCTCAGCTTTTATCACAAAACTTAAACGACCTGCAAATTCCGCAGGATGTGAACGCGGTCATTACCGCCCGGCTGGATCGACTGAAAAACCTGCATCGGGAGATGATTAAGGTCGCGGCCGTGTTGGGCGTGGAGTTTGAGACTATTTTTCTGTTGCTCACTTTGCGTCAGGTGGATTCGCAATTTCCGGTGAACAGCTTTTATTCAAATCTGGAAGTGTTGGAGCTTGAGAACATTTGGCGCGCCAGCAGTCATGCCCGCTGCATCTTTCAGCACAGCGCCGTGCGCGAAACGGCCTATGATATGCAATTGCGCGCCCGGCTGCGCCAAACCCACATCTGCGCGGCCGAGGCCATCGAAAGCCTGAACTGGGGCGACCCGCGCTATTATCCGGAAATCGCCTACCATTACGAGCAGGCCGAACACATCGAAAAGGCCGTCGAATATCTGCAAAAGGCCGGGGATGACGCCGTGGCGCATTATCATAATCATCAGGCGCTCAATTACTTTTCCCGGCTGCAGAATCTGATCCGGACCGATCCAAACCGGGCCGCGCTTTATCTGCACGTACAGCATCGTATCGCGCGCTTGCTTAAGCTGACCGGTCAATGGGCGGAGGCGGAAGCCGCTTTTTATCAGGCGCTGGAACTGGCCCAGAAACAAGCTGAGCCCAAAATAACGGTGCGCATCCTTCGCCGCCTGTCCAACCTGCTGCTTTTGAGGGGGCAGGATGAGGCGGCGCAGCAGTGCCTGGATGAGGCGCTGACCCTGAGTGAAAGCAGCGGTGACATGACCGGCATGGCCATTGCCTACGGTATGCTGGGCAAAATTTATCTGCGTTCCGGCCATAATCAACAGGCCTTGCTGTGTTTTGAAAAGGACTTGCAGTTCAGCTTAGAAGGTCAGGAAATCCTGGTGATTCCGCACGCCTACGGCAATCTGGGTGATGTCTATTGGCAACAAGGCAATTTTGAGCGGGCGTATGAATTTTACCTGCTGCAACTCCAGATTTTTGAGGACTTTGACGAACCGGGCGGTAAAGCCAATGCCGACCTGGGTCTGGGCAATGCCTGCTGGCGGCTGGGGAATTACGACCGGGCCTTACAGCATTATCGGACGGCTCTGGAAATCTGGCAGCGCCTGGGCGATCAGCATCGGATCGCCATGGTTTTGGAAAAAATCGGCACGGTCTATTCGGAACAGGGCGACTTGGAAGCGGCGATGGATTATTTTAAAAAGCGTTTAAAAACGGCGCAGGACTTGGGTGATAGGGATGGCGTGGCCGTTACGTCGCGCTTGATTGGCGCGGCATACCGCAAGATGGAAAACTATGCCCAGGCCATGCACTGGCTGGAAAAAGCCCGGACGTTGAACGAAAAAATTGACAATAAAGGCGAGGTTAAGGTCGTCTTATTCAACATCGGCTGCGCATTTCAGGCCCTGGGCGAATACTGGCGGGCCGAAGATTATTTGCAGCAATGCCTGGCCATCAACCGCGAACTGGGAGATAAAAACGGCGAGGCCATTTCGCTCGGCCATCTGGCCTGGATTTATTATGATATGCAGGATTACGACCAGGCCTCCCAATATTACGAGGCGGCGATTGATTTAGCGCGACAAATCGGCATCAAATTCTGGCTGGCGGCCTTTCTATTAGGCAAAACCAATTTTTTGATTAAACACGGTTTTATCGAAGCGGCAAAGGTGACACACACGGAAGGGACACAACTGGCCCGTGAAGTGAAGGCGCAAGTCCTGATTGAAAGCAGCGAGATTTTGCAGGCGCAGATCGAGGCTAAATCCGGGGCGGCAGATGCCGCCGTGACCCGGCTAACCGCCCTGTTAGCCTTGACCACCGATCCGGTGCAAAAAGCCCGCGTCCATTATGAAATCTTTCGGCTGACCGAGACCTGGCCGGATGCAGTGGCTTATCGCGAACACGGCCTCACCGCGTTGCAGATGTATACCGATCTATTTGCCAGAACGCAAAATGCCACCTACGGCCGGCGGGCCGAAACGCTGATCAAATCCATCGAAGCGCCAGATACAAAAAGCCGTCAAACCCGATCAACAAACTGAAAGCTGAAAACTGAAAACTGAAAACTGAAAACTGAAAACTGAAAACTGAGGGCTAACCCCAATGAAAAACCTGATCCCCCATTTTATCCAAACGCAATACAAATCCGGCTGCTTCACCGGCCGATTCGCCGCCGTGTCCATGTTCGTAGACGTGTCTGGCTTTACCCAAACGACCGAGGCGCTTATCCGCAACGCCCGGGAAGAGGGCGCGGAAGTCCTGTCGCGAATCATGCGCTTCTACTTTGAGCCGACGGTGTTGTCGGTCTATCAGCACGGCGGCTGGATCACCAACTTTGCCGGGGACGCCTTCACCGCCCTCTTTCCGGTAAGTCCCCTCTCGGGAGGGGATTTAGGGGTGGGTTCTCGTCGCAAGTCTGTGCCCGCCCACGCCCTGACTGCCGCGGCCGAGATACAGCGATTCTTTGCCGCCGACCCGGTCTATCGCAGCAAGTATGGCGATTTCGACTTCGGCGTCAAGGTCGGCCTTGCTGTCGGCGAGACGGATTGGGGCATCGTTGGATCAATAGCCGGGGATTTAAATCCCCGGCTATTGAATCGCGCCACTTACTATTTCAGCGGCCCGGCCATTGACGGTTGCAGCCTTGCCGAGCATCAGGCCGTAAAAGGCGAGGTCTGGACAACAACGGCGCTGGCGGAATCGGCAGCCAAGCTCATTGCCCAAAAGCATGAAAAAGACGGCTATGTCCGCGTGGACGAGTTTAAACCTGACAGGTTTTCAAAACCTGTCAGGTTTGGCTCGCAGGCGATTTCCCGCAAGACGCTGCGGGTCTTTGGCGGCACGGCGTTGGCCGATTTACCGGCGGCCGAGTTCCGCCGGATCGTGCCGGTCTTCGTCGCCTTTGATCAAGTTGCAAACCTGAACGATTTTGTCGGTTATGCCCTGACGCAGTTGGAGATTTACGGCGGCTCACTTTCCCGGCTGGATTTTGGCGATAAGGGCGGCAATCTGCTGTTCTTCTTCGGCGCGCCGGTGGCGTATGAGAACAACGACACGCGGGCGTTGCAGTTCATTTCCGCGCTGAAAGAGATGCCATCTTTTGGAAAGATGGCATCTCTGAAAATACGCGCTGGATTAGCCACGGGCGTCTCTTATTGCGGCACGAACGGCTCGGACTTGCGGGCGGAGTTCACCTGCCTGGGCAATGCCGTCAACCAATCGGCCCGATTTATGATGAAGGCCAGTTGGGGTCAGATTCTTGTGGATGGCGAGTTGGCGCGCAACCGCCGCTTTATCTTTGGGCATTTGGGGGATTTTGCCTATAAAGGCCGCAGCACGCCGATTCCTACTTTCGCCCTGCACGGTTTGGCCGATGAGCTGACGCAGTTTTTCAGCGGGCAAATGGTCGGTCGGCAACAGGAGTTACAGCGCTTGATTGACTTTGCCCAGCCGATTTTTAGTCCCCTTTTGGGAGGGGATTCAGGGGTGGGTCGCTTTCCCGGCATCATGACGATTTATGGCGAACCGGGGTCGGGCAAGAGCCGGTTGGTGTACGAGGCGATTCATCATTGGCAAGAAAACCTTGCGAAGGTTAACGCTCAAGAGTTTGCAAATCTTGAAGCTTCAAACTCCGCCTCAACTGTAACCTTCGCAAGATTGGGCGGGTTTGCTTATTTCGAGGCGCAGACGGATCAAATCATGCGCCGGGCGTTTAATCCGTTTGTCTATATTCTCAAGCGGCGTTTTAACCAGAAAGAAAGCGATCCGCCGGCCGTGCGCAAGGCCGCTTTTGAGCAGGCTTACGACGATTTGATTGATAAACTGAGCCAACTACCACCCCCGGCCCCTCCTTCGCAAGGAGGGGAGTTTGAGACGATTGTCAAGGAATTGCGGCGGACGCGCTCCATCAGCGGGGCCTTGCTGGGTCTGTATTGGGACAAGTCGCTGTACGAGGAACTCGATCCCAAAGGCCGCTACGAAAACACGCTCATGGCCCTCAAGACATGGC
>CAYOLL010000074.1:0-27429 GCA_964404765.1 uncultured Gemmatimonadota bacterium
CTAAGTTACATTTACCAATAACTTTGAGAATAAGATAATTAATCATGGCATTTATCCTTTCACAGTTCTAAGAACGGTTGGCAAGTATCATTGGAATCAAATATACTTTAGAGCTTTAGCTTTAATAAAGCATATTTTGTGCCAGAGGATTTAGTAAAAAGAAAAACGGGTTTTCCGATGTTTAAAAACTCGTTAACCCGTTTGTAACAGAAAAGTTAGAAGCAGCGTAAAAATTTAAAATTATTTTTTTATGTGCTATCAAGACTAACCCTTAAAGAACAAATTGTCCTATTAACTGGTCGATTTGTTCTGCCAGCCGTTATCCGTTATGGTTTAGTGCTTTCAAATTTTTCTAATAGTTCACGAATTCGGCGCAAACTTGTATTCAATTCTTTTGCAACAACAGTTCGGTTGCCTAAATGCTGCTTCAACGCTTTGCAAATTGCTTCATATGCGGCCCGGTCTTCAACTTCTTTTAAAGTTGACGAGGTAACATTGACATTGCCTGCAAATGATGATGTCGCTGGATCGGGCTCAAGCGGATCAAATTGGATATTTTCAGGCATTATGACGTTAATTTCACTGTTTTTCAATCGGAGAATTAAAGACCGCTCAAGAATGTTTTCCAGTTCACGCACATTACCAGGCCACTTATATTCTTTTAACTTTGCTATAGCTTCAGGATGAATGAACAGATCTTCATCAGAATTTAGGTGACTTCTCTTTTTCTGAAAAAAATAGTAATCCATTAATAATGGAATATCATCCAAGCGTTCACATAGTGGTGGGATATGCAGCGGCATTACATTTATACGATAAAAAAGGTCTTTGCGAAACTCGCCGGACAACACCATTTTTTTCAAGTTTTTGTTTGTTGCCGTAATCAGTCGCACATCTACGCGCCGTTCTACATCACTGCCGACAGGATAAAACCACCCATCGTCAAGAATGCGCAACAATTTTACCTGTGCTAATGGTGCAAGGTCCCCAATTTCATCTAAAAAAAGCGTTCCACCATGCGCCGATAAAAATTTACCTCTGCGTTCTTTATTCGCCCCCGTGAAAGAACCTTTCTCGTGACCAAATAACTCACTTTCGATTAGTTCTTGAGGGATTGCAGAGCAGTTCATTGCAAAAAAGGGTTCTTCGCGTCGTCGGCTTGACAAATGAATTCGCTCGGCAAAGAGACTCTTTCCAACCCCTGTTTCGCCTAATAGCAACACTGTTGAATCTGTCGCAGCGACATCTTCCAATTGCTCTAAAAGAAGCTGAATTGACACACTTTGGGTAATTATTTTTCGCGGATTGATCAAATCAGGGCGATTTGGCGGTGGACCTGGCACGTTGCTGGGTACGCTTGGGATTGAAGTTATGGTTCTTTTAATTCTTCGCGGCATAATTTTGTGTGATTGATTTGATTTTTGATTATGACTGCCAAAAATCCTTCAACGGACTTTCCTGCGCGGAATGAACAACGGCTAACACGTCTATTTGATCGGGTTTGATGAAATAGATGATACGATATGACCCTTCGATCATTTCGCGGATTTGGGGAAGGTTAATTTCGGGTGTTATCCGGCCGGACATGGGAAAATCAGCAATCTGCTGCGTACGTCGGGTCAGGCGGTCGACCATACGCAGGGCATACCGAGCGGACGTTTGCGCAATATAATCGTAGATGCCCTGCAAGTGTTCGACGGCATTGTCAGTCCAATGGACATTCATGCGGCTAATCCAAACTTTTGACGCACAAGATATACATCAGTCGTGCGACCGGCCCGACTGTCTGCCAAGCCTTTTTCGATAGCCATACGAACATATATTTCATACATGAGATCGTCCCACGAAATGGTTTCCGGCAATTTGTCAAGCAGCATTCGGGCTTGTTCTTTAATTGGAAGAGCGAGCGTCGGCGACATAGCGATTCCTTTAGTTGTGTGTAGTAGATAAATAGGGCCATCCGGAGAGATAAATGTTATATTTTTTGCAGAGGTCGGCAAGCTATTTCTGAAAGCCGGAGCATGCCAAATGGCTGAAGGAAGAGTTTCTGGATAAAGCGGCGTCTGACCCCAAACGCTAAAACCACAAGATCAAAGCCAATACGGACGCGGGGAAGAATTGGCGCATCTCGGTGAGCGCCCACTTACCGACATGCGCATAGAACCGGCGTCATCCTGCAAGAACGACTTTAGGCTGAAATATCTCATTTTGAAAGGAGTCACCATGCAAACGATCGAAGGGCAAGCGCTGGATGCAGCGCATATAAAGCTCATGCAGCCTATTTCCACAAAGCCGGGCGCAAAGATCATCGTTATCATTCCGAGCGCTGAAGATCTGGCCGATGAGCGGAATGCCTGGCTACAGTTATGCCTGCAAAATTTGCAGCGGGCCTATGGCGAAAACGAACCGAATTACGGCGTGGCGTTGATGAAAGAGCCCGATTTGGCGTATCAATTCGCCCACGCGCCCGGGCTGCCCGAAGAATCAAATCATAAACAAAAGGAGTCTGAAATAAAGCCGCCTCTTTCCAATATTCAATTGGAATTGTTGAAGGTCTACGCGGCCGGTGTGGATGAGCGGTATTTATCCGAGCTCAAAGATTTAATCGGCAATTTTCTATTGAGCAAAGCGCGTGAAGCGGCCGATAAGATTTGGCAGGAACGAGACTATCAGGCGGAGACTGTGGAAAAATGGCTGACGCAAAAATAAGAGTTGTTTGCGATACCAATATCATTTTGAGCGCCGTTTCCCGCCATTCTGTCGAGTTTTGCAAGCCACTAAAATGTCATGAAATGCGACAAATTGAAATTTGTTTTCACCAGAAAAGGTGGCCAAATGGCTGAAGGAAGAATTTCTGGATAAAACCGAACCTGAATCTAAACGCTAAAACCACTGGGGTCAAAGCCGATACGGGCGTGGGCAAGAATTGGCTGGAGGCGCATTAGGATTTGCGGAAAACAAAAACCCCGCCTATCCGGGTGAGATTGGCGGGGCATGGCGTAAACATGAATAATCTAATTTTTATCCGCTATTGCCAGCTCCTGCTCGCATAATATAAACAAGTGATCCAGTACTCCCAGCAAGATTTCCGGTCTTGGAAATAGCGATAAACTGACCAAATCAATCGTCAAATTTTGGCTGTCCAGCTTGCCAAATTGCCATAATTCACCGGTGGTCACAATACCGTAAATCACCTTCGGGCCTCGCTCTCCGTTAAAGCGTTGTGCGGCGACTAATTCCGCCAGGCATTGACCCCAGCCCATGTCAAAATCCTCGCGCTTGGCTTCCACCACGGCCATGACCGGGGAAACCAATTCACGCAGGCCGCGCGGCGACGGCTTGGCGATCAAAAAATCGGGCATGCCGCTGAGAACATCATCGGCTTTTAACAGGATTTCCTGCCAGATTTGCAAAGTCGGATGTCGCAGCCAGACTTCGCGTAAAATCGGATAAATGGCGATGACGACCAATGAAACTTCCGGGGCTGACGGGTGATGGGCCAAATCAAATTTGAGGCGGTCGAGGATAAAATTCTCCATTGAAACCGCAGCAATTTTCGTATAGTCAATTAGTTCTTGACGATGAACCGTAATATCAAAACGGTTGGCCGCCTCATTAATTGTCGTAAAGTCTTTAAAACTCATGGTTCTTACCTCCGCAAGCGATTGAAATTAACGGGGATCACAAAGGATGCTACCGTATAATAACGATATTCATTCCCCTTGGCAAGGCGTCTAAAAAATCTTGTCCATCGCCACCGAAATACCGGCGGCATTGTCCAGCACTGTGCCGGACGAAAAGATATGTGGCGTCATGTCCGGCGTAAAGACGGAAATCATCCGCAAAGCCGGCTGCACCAGCCAGCAGGAACAGACGCCTGCCGTAAAATATTCCTTGAACCGCGTCATCAACTCCTGCATACCCTGCGTCGGCGACAGAATCTCGATAATCAACAATGGTGGCTCGGTCATACGGATTTCGTCGGTGACCCAATCAATGGCCAGCTTGGGATAAACGCTAATATCCGGCGTATAAAGCTGTCCATTTAGCGCTAACGATAGTTCGCTCATAACGGTTACTTTGTCACGATATAGCGTGACCAGTTCGGCGCCCAACAGCATTTGGGTGATGCTGTGGTTTTTGCTTGGCATGGGCTTGCCCCTTTCGATTTCATAAGCAGCGGCGACTTCGGCCAACAGGGAATCTGACATAATTTTCTCCTTTGTGAGGATGCTTGCGGCGTGGACAGCGCAAAGATAGCGATTTGCCGAATGGCGGGCAAGAGATTTGTGCTTTGTGCTAAGGTTTGATGTTACCAACACTTTTTGAGAAGTTACTAAAAGACATCCTAAAACACTCGTGCTCTTCATACGGTATAAATAACGATATTCGTTCTCTTTGGTAAGGCATAATGGCCGTTGTAATAGCACCGTCCTCGATGGCGATGGTTGTCGGCCGTTGGATGTGCCGGTCAAGGCCGATACGGGCGTCGGCAAGAGTTGGCTGGAGGCGCATTAATCGTTAAAAAAGGTTGTCATTTATTGCGGGAAGTGGAGGTTTTTATATGCAAGCATGTTGTTGTGAGCCCGTTCCAGTCGATAACGGATATATTCATCTTTCGTGCCGACGTTGTTCATAACGGGATGCCATCCTGTTGAATATTTTGATAGAGCGGCCCGAGAGCCGTAAAGAATAATATCAGCCCCGGGTTCAATTTGACGCACAGCTTTTTTGACAAGTTTCAGGAGCGTGGCTTGGTTCATGATTCAATCCTTGATTGATAGAAAATAAAAAAGCCGACCGCTTTTCAACAGAACGGGCGGCCGCGGCCAACCGGAATCTTGTGTTAGCCATAATCCGCTCTGACTTTTTTTAGCATCGCCTGGGTGCGTAAAGGCAAGATAAAAAACAAGGTAGTACCCGCATTTTCCTGACTTTCCGCCCAAATCAGACCCCCATGAGCTTCCACAATACTACGACAGATAGGCAAACCTAAGCCAGTGCCTTTAGCCTCTTTTGATATTTTATTGTTAATCCGATAGAATTCTTCAAAAATACGGGTTGTATCTTCCGGACTCATGCCCACACCGGTATCTTGTACATAAACACGCGCAAACCCTTGTATTTCCTGCTCCGTCTCCTGTTCCGTCCCGACGGACAGGTCGCTGTCAGTCAACATTGTTGCCCCAATAGTAACCTGGCCACCCTCGTGGGTATATTTGACCGCATTGCTCAACAAATTCAGTAAAACTTGTAAAATTTTATCGGCATCCATATAGACCCGAATTGCGTCTGGCGGCAGATCTTCGAGCACTGCTATTTGATTAACCTCCGCCTGCACTGCAATAGTTTCAACAGCTTTGCGAATCAATTCCTTTAAATCACTCTCCACCAAATTCATACTGACCCGGCCGGAATTGATGCGAGCCAAATCCAGCATCTGCGTTATCATGGTATTTAAGCGCTTGCTTTCGCCGCTGATGATCTGCAAAAAGCGATGCTGTTTGTCCAATGGGATCACGTCCCGCTCGTCTTGCAAAAGCTGCGAATAACTGCGGATGGCGGTCAGCGGGGTTCGCAATTCATGGGCGACCATGTGGATTAATTCGGTTTTTTTCTGATCCATTTGTTGCAGACGGGAATTTTCCAATTCCATTCGCTGAGCTAAAATCTGCTTTTCAAAACTCAAGCTATTGGAAATACTGAGTGCGCTGACCTCAAAGAGATGACTCAGAAAATCACGATCATCACGCGTTAATGGTTTGGTTGAACACTGGATGCCAACCGCTCCAATCAAGTTCCGACGTTGCTCAAAAGGGAAGCCTTCTTCAAACCCGGCGCGATTCAGGCAAGGTAAAAGGCAAGCCTCAAATGCGGCAAGAATGACAGTATCGCTCTGCTCGTTTTGCAAATTTGCGGGAATATCGGTCAAAGGCAGGGTGATTGGGGAAGTCAGAGGCTCCCGGCTGGCAACTGTCATAAAGCCGCCCTGCTCTCCGCTATGCAATAAGATGACCACATTTTCGGACGCGACAGACTCAGTAACCGCTTGAATCAAAAGATCGATCACATCTTTTATTTCGAGCGTTTCTGTTAAGTGGTGGGTGAACTCACGCAACTTTTGTCGACGCAGCAGAGCCATTTTTTCACGCTGCCGATTTTCCTGCTCGTTGCACACATATTGACAACTAAGCCAGGAGGCGGTAATTAACGGGCCCAGGACGGCAATAAAAGCGGCAATAAGAAAAGGCGGTTGGGCCAAAAAATTTAGCAAAAACGCCACAAATAACCCGCAGACACTACTTAAAATCAGTAGAAATATCGAACGGCGCTGACCGGGATGGCGCGGCAAAGCTTCATCAAACTGACGATCCGGCGGCAAGTTGAGCTCTGAATTCGAGTTGGAATTTGAGATGGTCATATTACGGACGCGGTTTTGAATACGATTCATGCCTATACGGCTTTAGTTATCTGCCAAAATTGACCTTTATTGAGAATATACTTCAGGTCAGTGCGATGCGGATTAATCTGTAGTTGTAGTAAAATGATAGCTCAGTTTTAAAGCAAATTCCCGTGACGGTCCGGGTAATGGCGCATGTTGGTTATTGTAAGGTTGAATAAACCGATAATTTTCGCCGAACAAGTCATAAACACCGACGCCAAGACTCAAATTTTTGGCAATTAAATCATGGGTTGATAAAAAAATATTGAGCAATAAAACCGGATCAAACTCGGTTAAAGTCTCAGATCCGGTATAACCATAGCGCTTACTCATGTAGACCCAACTTGAATTCAACGAAGTCCGAGGCGTTAAATCGTAACGACCATTCAAGGTAATTTTGTGCGCTGGAAAGGCCAGTAAAAAATTGTCATCGCCCGGAACAGCGTAAGAATCGACCTTGTTATCATTCGCCTGATAATATGAGTACGTCAAACTTGCCAGACCTTTGCGGGCTTTTAACTTACCTTCCAGTTCAAGCCCAATGGTACCGGTCTGCTTAAAATTATCATATTTTTCATTATCAAAGCTTGAAGAATATACAATCGGATCTTTAATCCGAACATGAAAAATATTGGCCGTCAACGACATACTTTCGGACGGGAAAAAGCCGCCTTCAAACTCGATCACAGTTGTTTTTTCCGGCTTGATATCCGGATTCAGACGCAAATTTTCGATGCTGGGAGCCCGAAATGCCGCGCTGCCTAACGCTTTAATATGCCACGTTTTCGCCGTATGTGTCAGGGCAAAACGCGGCACAAAGGAAGCTCCATATTGATCGTGCTTGTCATAACGCGCCCCGACGGTCACCGCGGCCAATTGAAAGTGCAAAAGACACTGGGTCAGAAAAGCGAAATTTGTATAATCAATCTCGTAGGAGTCATTGACAAAAGGCGTGGTTTTCAAATGGTCTTTGGCCCGGTCTTGAAAGGCTTCCGTACCGAGAATTACATTGATTTTTTCGTTAACATCGTAGCTCAGGACAGCCCCGCCCAGAAGCCGGCTATTCGTTTTATTATACTCCACATTGTCGCTGGCCGGATCAAAGCTCTCGTGCCAGGGACGCTGATGTTTATAATTCAAACGCGGGGTTAGCGTGACGCCGGGACGCAGCACAGCGGCGTATTGCACATCCACAATATAGCTGTCAAAATCCATATCTACCGGATTGACTAAGTTTTGCCCGTATTCATCGCGCGATGTCGTTCGGTAGAAGTCAAAGATCATTCGGGTTTGCAAACCTTTATAGCTCATCCCAATATTGATATTGGCCGGATTCAGGTCTGCATTATCTTTCATCGGGTAAGAATCGCCGGAAAAATCGACAAAGTTGTGGTTACTGCGCCGTCCCTGCCCTGCAAATACCGATGCCGTCAAATTCAGGTCGGCCGCTTTTTTGCCAAATGATGCATTGAGATTCCGACGGGCATACGAATCCGACATCTGACCATAAATGCCGCTAACCTCAACACCGGCCAGATCATCGGCACTACGGGTGATGATGTTGATCACCGCCAGTTCTGCATAACCGCCATATAACGGCGAACCCGGCCCGCGGATAATCTCAATGCGCTGAATTTGATCAACCGGAAAGTGATTACCAAATTGCAAAGTTGAATATAGCCGCTCGTTAATTTCCTGACCGTCCAACAGCAGCAAAACTTTGCCCTCATGTCCCCAATTTCCGCGCACACCCACGCCGACAACACCCTGAACATCCAACCCAAAATGGAAGCCAGGCACCAGCCGCAGCACGTCGATCAAATCGCGTGCGCCGGAGCTTAGAATATCCTTCCGATCAACACGGCTGACAATTCCCGGTGATTCACGAATGCTAAGCGCTTTGAATGAGGCGATTGAGACTTCAAACTCTTCGATTTCTTCCAGAAGATCCGTTAAGCCGGAATCCTGCGCAATAGCATTACCCGGACAAATCGCCGCCAAAATTAAAAATATAGTCAGCCACTTTTTCATATAAAACCTCCGGTAAATTTAATTCGTGCAGATGTTGTTTTATTAATCGGGCAATAGGCGTTCCAGACCCTAACGCCGTTCAATAGCATTGATTTTTAGCAACTCTTTGAGCTTGGAGACTTCATAGCGGATGAATAGTTCAGCGCACTCTTTTCCCTGTGACAAATTTAGTATTTGAAGTACGGTGTCATCCCGAAGGAATTTTCCCGTAATATAGAGCACAACTAAATACAAAGAAGCCCTTATATAGGACAACATGCCTGCTTAGTCGCTTGGAACGCGATTACGCTAACATTGCTGTGCTAATTTCACTACTTTTTCCGTTTTTGGCAAGACCTTTTTATAACTTTCGGCAGTCGAAAAATAAACACCGTTGTCACTTTATACAGAAATACACAGAAATACCAGAAATACACAAAGAATATACGCTTGATCGCATGTTTTGATTCACTTCCTTGACTTTCAGTGGTCATTCATGAAGTAGCAGTTCCAAAAAATTTAATCTAAATTAAAAAAGCTGTGCACAATAAAGCAGCGCTTTGAAAGCGGAAAAGCAACCTGATAGCGTAGTGTAAATGCTTGACAAGCCCTTAACCGGGGGCTAACTTTGTAACGATTATTTTTTTTGGAAACATGATATGTGAGCGGTCACAAATAAAATGTTGCAATTTGCAATTAAACTTTGGAGGTAGCGCATGAAAATTTATACAAAAACGGGAGATCAAGGTGTGACATCCCTTTTTGGGGGGCAGCGAGTGCTCAAAAGCCACTTGCGAGTCGAGGCGTATGGCACTGTAGATGAATTAAACGCATTGCTGGGGGTTGTTGTCGCTGACTGCCCAATGGATGATGTAAAGGCCACCTTGATTGGTATTCAGTGCGATTTATTTGAATTGGGCGCTGATTTAGCTACACAACACAACAGCAAGCATGACGATAAAATCGCCCGCATTACTGCCGAACGCTATGCGGTTTTAGAAGAAAAAATTGACTTATGGGATGCCGAATTGCCGGAATTGCGCAGCTTTATTCTGCCCGGCGGCACCTATCCTGCCGCTCAACTGCACTTTGCCAGAACAATCTGCCGCCGTGCCGAGCGCCACATAACCGCTCTGGCACAGATGGAGAAAGTCAACGAGCATGCGCTGATTTATTTGAATCGCTTGTCGGATTTGCTATTTATTATGGCGCGTTATGTGAATTTTCGATTGGGCCGCGAAGAGGTTTTATGGATGTCTCAGGATTCATTTTAGATTGAAACGCGTCCGATTTTTTTTATTGCGTCGAAATTACTTGAAGTTGCTGGTCTAACACAAAATATTTCTTGATTTTTACGGCTAAATTTGGTATCTCATGTGGGTAATTTTTTTGGTGTCCGAGACATTTTTTTGGTATCCGTGACATAGTGTATTATCCAATCGTTTTTTGAATATGGTTCCGGTGTCACCCATTTAAATTTTATTCAAGCGAGGGAATTATGGTTCTTGTCGGAAAGCTCTACGCCGAGTCGCCCATTTATCGGGGAAATGCGCGCAAAACATTATTTACGCGTGACGGCGACGGATCGCAAAAGCTTGTTTCGTTGGCTGGCGAAATCTCCGGAACAGCCAAAGCTTTAATGGACGCCTTTATCGGTCAGGCCGACAAAGGCGGCAATATTGGTTTGCTAAATCGTCTTTGGCTGCGGTTGTATGGCGAAGGAATGCCGATTTTTTTAATCACCAAAGTGATTTGCGAACTGGCCAAGGAGTGTTACCCGCGTGATCACTTTTTTGACCTGCGGATGGGTATGCGTCTGGATGAAGACCGGTGGGCATCCGAAGCCAATGCTAATTACAAAATGGAAACGCTTTACCGTAACTCCGTCTTTAATTTTGAAATGCATGTTAATGAGAAGGAATTGGAGCGCGGCGAAAATCGGGCCAGACTGTTCTACATGATTCAAGAGTTGAAGGACGGGCGATTCTGGTTTGGCGCGGGCAAAAGCAAAGGGTTGGGCCGCTGTCGTCTGGAGCTGAAAAGCGAGTTTGCCGGTCCGACGCAAGCGCCAAAAACCGCCTCCGCTAATTTTTTATCGCTTGATCTTTCGTTTAATGCACAAAATCCGCTGCTGGTGGGTTGGAATTGGGGCAAAGTCGACCCGGAACAACCGGCTTTTGCCGCAATTCACGGCCGGCTGCTGCTGGACGCTATGCGCGATATTCCAGCCGGTATCCGGCAGCGCTTGGAAATCGCTGCCGGCGGGCCGATTGTCAGCCCGGAATCATGGAAAAAGAAGTTTTCCGAGCTTCTGCCACGTGTGTTTGCGATCTTTCTGCAAGAACATTCCAGCAAGGAAGGCATGGTCTGGCTATTACCCGCCAAAGCCGCGGACAGCCTGACCAAAGGTAAATATCCGGTGCCGGAAAAAGTGATGGAGCGAGTTGCCGATCTTTTGGACCAAACTTTTTCAAGCGAAGACGCGCTTAAGACTGCGTTTGACGAGCGTCTGGGCGATAGTGCCAAGAAGTACAAGCGTATTCTGGACATTATGACCAAGGAGAAGCGGAAGGGCAAGACTTTTGATCCCGGCGCATGGCGCATGGCTGCCGGCAGCCTGGGTCTGGACGTGGCGATTGGCGAGCGGCTTGCGCCGGAAATCCACAGTGAGGAAAAATTGACTGCTATTTTATCCGAAGCTTGCAAGGATATTTTCGGGCGGCTATTTCAGCAAGTCGATCAGCAAATCAATCTGTTGCAAAGCGATGTCTGGATTGACGGAGAAATTGCCGGGCGCGAGGCGCATTTAAAAATCAAAACCATGCTTTTAAAAGGCGAGATTACCGAACGGCAGTGGGAAGATACCAACAATGCCCCGAGCGGGGTCAAGGCTTCGGAGTGGCGTGAGTTTCTGGAGACGCATCGGCGTGTTCGTTTTTTGCATATTATGCATGCCCAAAATCTGAAAAAAAGCATTATGAACGACCGGAATCATATTGATTTTTTAAAGACATACCGCGACCGTGCCCGACAAGAACTGTCTCAGCCGCTTAACACGGACTTCCGCGCCGGCGGGCCGATGAATCGCATCATCGACAAGAAATATGGCAAGCCGTACGACACGGTTTTTATGCGAATGTTGACCTGGGCCCCGTCGGCTTCGGCGCAGGGCAAGTGGGAGATGTATGTTCCGGGAAGCACGATCAAAGGCGCATTCCGAAAGCGCGCTTCGCAAATCTTAAAAACATTGTGGGGCGAAAACCCGGATACGCAGAAAGTGTTGGATCGGCTGTTCGGTGTGCAGGGGCAGCGCGGGTTGCTGTTTTTCTCGGACGCTCATTTAGTTGACCCGGGAAATCACGATAAAAACTGGTGTTCGATGGACGGCGTACGCATGAATCCAAGCAACGGCAAGCCTATCGAAACCGCCAAGGCCGACTATCTTTACGCTTACGGCGACGATCTGATCTTCCGCTGCAAGATCGAAGCGCACGACATGACAAGCTCGGATATTACCGCGCTTTCCCTCTTCTCGCATTTGCTGGAAGATTTTCAATGCGGCGATATCGTTTTGGGCGGTGAAAAGACCTCGGGTTTCGGCTGGATTGAAGCGAATATCGATACCTTGACCTGGCTGACGCTGGATCCGAATGATGTCAGCAAAAAGCTTTTTGAACAGCCCGCCTATGTCAAAAAAGGCATTTGGAACGCACTGACCTTAAAAGGCGAAGAGGCCGCCGAAGCGTTGATGACGTTAAACTCACCCTTTGCCGGCAAAGCTAAAAAGCCGGCCCAACCGCCGCGCGCCTCTCAGGGCTTTATTTCGCACCGCTCTTTTGGCGGTAATTGCGGCATGTTATATTTTGAAGGCGAAATTCTGACGCCAACCAGTATCAAAGAAAGCGGCGAGCCGTCATGCCAAAAGTTGGTCGCCGGACAGCCCGTCTACGGTTGGGACTTTTTCTCCATCGCCCCGCCCACAAACGAGCTACGCTCCGATAACCGTCTCTACGCCATGCCCAGCAAAAGCTTGCGCGGGATGATCCGGCACATTTATGCCATCGCCAGCAACTCCAAGGACAGCAGCGAAAATATCAAGCAGCTCAACCCGTGTGACAGCCTGTTCGGCTGGGTGGGTCGCGGTCAAAATCAAGCCATCATGTCCCGCGCAGTGTTTATGATGGGTAAGTTTGAGTCGGCACAACTGGCCTGGTACAAAGCGCCGTATCCGTACGGCAACTGGCGTTTTAAAGACGGCCAGTGGAAGGAAAGCCCACAGCAAAAAGCCCGGATGCTCCAGATCAATGACACCTGGCGCATCTTCCCGCATTCACCCTTAGCCCCGATTGTCCAAAAAATGGAGAATTTTGATCCGGATACGCCTCAGGCGGCCTATTTCCGGGCCATGCTGCCGGGGTCGAAATTCCGTTTTGCGATTCGTTTCTGGAATTTAGAAAATGAAGAGTTGCAGCGGTTGATTTGGTGCGTCCAACTGGAAAACGGGCTGGCGCATAAAATCGGCAAAGATCGCTATCTCGGCCTGGGGAGCATGCGGCTCCGCCTACTGCCTGACAGCTATTTGATCGATTGGACCAAACGCTATACCGAAAGCGAAGACGCTTGGCAATTGCCGATCCAGGCAAAGCAATGGGAAAATCCGAAAGCCATTCGCAACTATGAGTCCCTTAAAGAGGCTCTGAATGCTAAGTCCGTTTGATTGGATTCGCCGCAGCGAGACCGGCGCAGAGTTGATTGCAACGCTGCGCCATCTTGCTAAATCCGCCATATCAAAAGCGCCGCATGAGGCCGGGCCGGGCGAGGTCTTTACGGCCATTTCCGGCCCGTGCCGACGCTGCTGGATTTACCCGCGTCAGGCGGGAAATCTCTATTGCCAGATGTGCCAAGCCGTTTTAAAATCAAGCGTGGGTTTGACGATGGAGTCCTTTCGCAGCGTTATTGTTTGGGGTTGCGTTAACATGCTGCCGGAGCTACTGTTTAAGGCCAAAAGCGACGGCGAGGAACGCTTTACTGCTTCCTACATTCACGATGACAATCGCTTTTTAGCGATGCTGCCCAAGCGTTCGCTCAAAGATTGGCTACAGGATATCGGCATCTATTATGGCAGCGAGCTGAAAGGGCTGTTGCAGGTCACACCGACATCCGGCGTCAATGCCCCCCTTAACATGGGCGAGGTTTTAGTGCATGTGGTTCGTCAGGAATCCAGTTTCGCGCTGGATCAACTGCGGGTGCGATTCTATAGTTCGCCTTACCATGTTTTAAAAATCGAATTCATGGAAAAGCGGGGCACATTAACATTTGATATCAATGCATTTATTGAACTATTGGAAATGGCCGAAGTTTTCCGCACGGTTTTATACAAAAACGAACAAAAGCAACTCATCGAGTTGCTCAAAGCGGATGACACCCCCGAAACCCATTTTTTATGGGGCCGCTTTTGGGGTGAATTGACACCGATGGGACGCGACATGTTGGAATCATGGCGGATTCGGAGCTGGCCAAAACCGCGGGTTTACCTGCTGATAGACTTACTGGACTATGCAAACTATATTAAATTCGATTAAGTTGTTGCGCTACCTGATTGTTTTCCGGGTCAACCGACCGCTGGCGAATGTTCCGTCGTGCTTTTCGATGGAACTCTCGCAGACACTGGCGGCCTTGATTGCCGAACGATTGCCGACCCGCGAACGCAGCCCTTGGCATAAGTACTTGACGGCGCTGGACGAATGCGTCGCGCTCGCTCACGCCAAAAAGAAAAAGAGGGTCTTCGCCCTTTTGGAAACCGATTGGCCGCTCAACGCCATTATCCTGCCGTATCCGGGCAAAAATGTCTACGGCAAGGACGAGCTGATTGCGTGGGAATTTAAACTCTTTCAGGACGACGCCAACCATGAGATTTTTCTCGAGGTTGTTTTACCGTCTCTGGAAAAAGCCGGCTACGCCCGGGATATCATTCGGCGCGACAGCAATATGTTCTGGGGCGGGTTTGACATCAGCCACATTTTTGTAGCGCAGGGCAAACAGTGGCTGCCCATCGCTACCGACGGTAAGCTGGACGTGCGCAGCCGGCCTGATCCACAGCAATGGGCAAAAGGGCTGGACTTTGGGCCAAGCAAAGCGCCATCCCTGCGCCACCTGACTTGGCTGACGCCGTATGATTTTTCTAAAGTCGAAACGAGCGATACCGAGCGAAACGCCAGAAAAAATCCGTCCATGCTTATTTTGCTGGAGGCTTTTGTAGAGCGGATGGCCGCATTCGCCAAAAGCCCGCACAAGTCAGCAACGACTCTGTGGGATATTCTCAGCGAAAACGAGACAAAGCATCTGAAGCAATGCCTGGAAGAAGCCGCAACCGTCCGTGTCATTCGGCAAAGAGCGCATCATGCGCCCGAACGCTGGCCGGGTTTGTACACAGGCGAGCAGACATTTTCCCACATACCATCTGCGATTTTGCCGTTGCTGGAGTTAGCGTCAATTGTTCATATCGGTCGAAGCACCCATTTTGGCTGCGGGACATTTATGCTGTCATAAGACATAAAACTGAAAAAACATTTCAACTTATCGCTGCAACCCATTTGAAAATACGGCCTGCCTTCAATTCCCAATCCCGAATTTATAATCCTTCAATTTAGCATCAATAGCGCCGATAAACACTTTGCTTTTCATTAGAACCGGCATACGCATGGCGTCATCGGTCAGCCAGACAGTCAATTTGCCTTGCTGTTTAAAAAGCCCGGGCGTACGCAGAACCGGCTCCACAACAATGCAGTCGAATTTACCGGCAGGCACTTCGATGGTTTCCTTGCGCAGAACTTTAACTAAGAGCGGGTAGTTTTTCTTGTCGGCGTGGGTTTCGATGGCGATATCCTCGCCAATCTTGAGCTCGAGACAGCGCGAAAAATAGAAGGCCGACAGCACGTCGTGGGCTTCGGGCGGAATTTCATACTGCTTGCCGTTTTGATACGTGGCAATGTGTTTATTCTGATCGTAATGAATGTCCTGCTTAGCCCGGTATTTGCCCTCTTCCAGGCTCTTGGTAAAGCGACGGCTGAAAAGTCCGTGTTTATCCATAAACGAATTCACCTCGTCCCGCACCTTGAAGAACAGCGAAAACGTCTTGCCCGACTGCGCCAAAGATTGAATGTGATAGCAGGGATAGCCGTCCACCATAACGATATCGTTAATTTCCAGCGTAGCCGTCCCGGCCTTGATCGGACCATACTCAATTGAAAAGACAAACCTCTCCCCCACGCCAAAAGGAGCAGGCCGCGGTTTGGGCGTTTCGATAACGCGCTGACGCAGCTTGAGTTCCGTGTAGATGCTATCGGCAGTACTATCGGATTCTGCGTCAAAATTGGCATCGGTCTCGATAGAGTCGGGTTCGGCCAATATCTGACGGTCAAAAATCGGCTGTCCGATCAGGCATATCATTAAAATTGTCAAAAAGCGCGTCATAACTACCGCAAAACTTTCCTCTTCGGGATTGACCGTCACACACCGACTGCTTTTCTCAAAGCCGCCGCAGGTTCAGGAATAAAATGCCCCACACCGCCGCCCAACGGGTCGTCAAACGTGGTCGGGATATCGCCGCGCAGGGTGCGGTCATGCCAGGTCACGCATTCCGACCCGTCATCGCGCCGAACCATGCGGATACAGCCTTCTACCGGGCAGACCAGCGAGCACAAATTGCAGCCGACGCAGTTATCCTCAATGATATACGGGACGCGGCTGCCGTTGTTGCCCAGACCGATGGCCTGATGCGCGCCGTCTTCGCAGGCGATATAGCACAGCTGGCAGCCGATGCACTTGGCTTTGTCGATTTCGGCCACGATCTTGTATTTCAGATTCAGATTTTCCCAGGTTTTGACATTGGGCAGCGCCTTGCCGACCAATTGATCCACCGTCTGAAAGCCCTTGTCGTCCATGTATTGCTCAAGGCCGGCGATCATCTCCTTAACAATGCGGAAACCGTAATGCATCACCGCGGTGCAAACCTGAACGCTGCCCGCGCCCAACAGCATGTGCTCAACGGCGTCACGCCAGTTTTCGATGCCGCCAATGCCGGAGATGGGAATGCTCACATGCTGGGCGCATTCCTTGACCATGTTTAAAGCAATGGGCTTAACCGCCGGGCCGCAGTAGCCGCCGTTGGTGCTCTTGCCGTCCACCACCGGATAGGGCACAAAATTGTCCAGATCGACCCCAACTAAACTTTGGACGGTGTTGATCAGCGAGATGGCATCCGCGCCGCCCTCGGCCGCTGCCTGCGCCGGTACCGTGATGTCGGTAATGTTCGGCGTCAGCTTGACAATCACCGGCTTTTTGGCGACTTGCATCACCCATTCCACCAGCATTTTGAGCACCTTCGGCTCCTGCCCGACCGCCGAGCCCATGCCGCGCTCGCACATGCCGTGCGGACAGCCGAAGTTGAGCTCGTGACCATCGGCCCCGGCGTTCTCGCAATCCTTGATGATCTGCGCCCATTCTTCTTTGGTCTGCACCATCAGCGAAGCAATCACCGCATGATTCGGGAAGTATTTTTTGACCTCTTCAATTTCTCTCAAATTGTCCTTTAGCGGACGATCCGTAATCAGCTCGATATTATTAAAGCCGATCATGCGACTGTCGCGATAATGCACCCCGCCGTAACGGCTGGACACATTGATGATCGGGACGCCCATCGTCTTCCACACCGCGCCGCCCCAGCCCTGGTCAAACGCCTTCATCACCTGATAGCCGGAGTTGGTCGGCGGGGCCGAGGCCAACCAAAATGGGTTGGGCGCCTTGATACCGGCAAAATTTATGGATAAATCGGGCATGTTGCCTCCTTTTCGTCGATGATGATTGGATTATACTGCATTTGAAATTTCAGCGCTAAGCCACACTCAGCAAATCTGTGCCGGTCCAAAAAGACACGAATTGCATCTCGTCATTTTCCCGAATCCGCTCCCCCATGGCCTTCAACACTTTGCCGTGAATGTAACGCTCGCCGCAATTGCGGCATAACCCGACCGGCACGTTCTCAAAAATATAGGTTTTACCCTCATGCACATACTTTTCAATTAGACGAGCATTATATAGATGTCCGCCATCACAAAAATCGCATTGGATGTCCGTATAATCTATGTCCATAATTACAGTTAGATTTCCATGGTTACCAGAGAATCCGGCAACATCAGCAGAAAAGGCATAGCTTTATCGTAATCCAAACTTTCGTATTCCAAACCCAATGCCCGAATGTTATTAAAATAGGTTTGATGCTGCTCGTAATAATACTTTTCCGATTGGATATGCCAGACTTTTTTCCCCAGTTTTTCCGCCAAAAACCACTTTTCCAGCAAGCGTGAAATACGGCCGTTCCCATCGCTAAACGGATGGATTTTGACAAACACCAGATGCAACATAGAGGCAAAGAAGAATGCTTCCGTCGTATTCAACTTTGCGGATAGCAAAGTGTCGATATCCGTGTAGAGTTTTTGCAGCTCCGTCTCCAGCGCATAGGGCGAAGCAGCCACGTATTCAATGCGGCCGTCATTTGTCAGTACGTACATATTCGACGTGCGAATCTTGCCCTGTTGATGTTCGGACAAAATGTGCTGCGTCAAAATTCGGTGTGCTTCTTCGACATTCTCCCGATTGAGCTTGGATTGTTGAGCAAAGATGTAAGCGTTGTAGAGATCATCCGTTTTTCGGGTATAATTGGGCTGAAACTCCACACCAAAACGCCTGTGCTTGACAAAACTGTCCAGCGCGATGTCCTCACCTTCAATTTTGCTCGAAAATACCGACGAAACCGACGTGTAAAAGCTAAAGGTGTCCGTCGAGATTTCGGCGTCGGTCAGCTTGTCAAAAAGATTTTGCAAGTCAGGCCGAACCTGTTGACAATAAGGCTCGAGCAGTTCAACCGGCAGTATTTCCAATTTGATACTGTCGTGCATCTTTTATATGGCCTATAACCCGTGGTCGAAAAAACTCCAACTTTAGTTCAGATTGTGTTTCATGATCCAAAAGAATCTGAACGAATTTGACACACTCAGAAATTCCACCGGGTTTGTTATAGAAAAATCTCTTCAGCTTTTCATCCTTAAACAATAATTTCTCCATTAACCCTTCATTGTAAAATGTTGTTATACCGGGCATTTCAGCTTTCAACGCGATCAAACGATTTTCATGCGGTTTATCCACAAAATACATCCACCACAGTGTAATAAGACCAAAAACAAAAATTCCAACTCCTAACATCAGTAGATCGCTCTTTGATGAGTATATCTGGAAATTTATTGCACGTAGACATAATAAGTCTAAAACTCCTACAAGTGCCAGTACAAATGACATTCTACCAACAGACGTAATTAGTTTGTGATACCAATGTTTAGACTTCAAATACAATCCCCATGATGCGCCTGCATATCTTCGATATGCGTCATCTACCACTACATCCCATGCGGCGTCATTAAAGCAATCCTCACAAACAATATCAACGCCGTGTTTTTTACACATAAAACGATTGCAGGGGTTCCTATAACCGATGCACGATCCGATGACCGGATTGCTACATTCCTTGTAGCAACTTATACTAACATTGCTGTTAGAATTTTTTTCCATTTGAAAATTCCTTTTTGATGAGCTTCAGTTACTTGCGTGAATTTGGCTAACAGCTCATAACACTACCGTTTCCGAGCGGTAGTTTCTATTACGCTCGTTGTAGATTTCCTTTACAATTTCATCGGTTTCCCGTTCATCTTGCCACTGGCCGCAAAAATGGCTTAGCCCATGCGTTTTTTTTGGGTCCTCAAATAGCAACACGACTCGGATTTTTTGATGCCGCTTTAAGTCTATACTTTTAAGAAGCTCAGGCGGAACGGTAAATTGTCCGAGGGCTGAAACTTCTGTCGTATATTCGATTGCTTGCATGTAATACACTCCGTTCTTACTTTCCATTGCATAGAGACGCTACGATGCCCCGCGCCGCCAACTTCCCGTCCGCCGCCGCATTGACGACCTCTTTGCCGCCATTGACTGCGTCGCCGCCGGCAAAGTACCTGGGATTGCATGTCTGGCCGGTGGCCGCGTTCGTTTTGATCCGGCCTTTGCTATCCAATTCCAGCCCGCTGATTTGCTTTAAAAACTCGGCTTGTTTGGATTGACCGGTGGCCTTGATGACCATGTCGCATGGCTCGACAAACTCGCTGCCGGGAATGTTGATTGGCTTGCCGTCTTTTAACTCGGTGCGGATAAACTTGACGCCATCGACCTTGCCGTTGCCGACAATTTCCAACGGCGCGACGTTGAAAACGCCGCGTACGCCAACGCTTTTGGCCAGATCATACTCAAATTCGTAAGCCGGCATTTCGGCCTTGGTGCGGCGATAGCACAGCAGCGTTTCGCTCGCGCCCAACCGAGCCGATTCGGAGGCCGCATCCATGGCCGTGTTGCCGCCGCCCAGCACAATGACTTTTTGGCCGACAGTCACCGCGTGTTGTTCGATGCGCAACCGCTCGATAAACTCAATCGCGCCGAGACAATTTTCCAGATTTTCGCCGGGAATCTCCAGCGCCGAAGTCTGACCCAAACCAACGCCGATAAAAACCGCGTCATAGTCGCTCTCCAGCTTTTTAAAATCGGCGGCGGACGCAATCGGGCTGTTGTATTTGATACTGTAGCCAAATTGCTGTTGCAAGTAGGTCATCTCTTCCAGCGTCGCCTCATTGGTGATTTTGTAAGGCGCAACACCGTAGAGCGTCAGGCCCGACGGCTGGGCTTTGCCCTCAAAAATATCTACCGCGAATCCGTGCAGCCGCAATTCGCAGGCACAGGCAATACCCGCCGGTCCTGCTCCGATAATCGCCACTTTTTTGCCATTGGCCGCGCCGAGTTGAAACAGGCTTTTGCGGCCTTCGATGGCGCGGGTTGTGGCGTACGTTTGCAGCCGGCCGATTTCGATGGGCTTGATATCCTGATGATTATAGACGCAAGCGCCTTCGCACAAAACCTCAGTCGGACAAACTTGCCCGCAGGCCCGGCCAAAATAATTAGCCGAATAAATCGTCCGGGCCGCGCCCATGGCATTGCCCGCGTTGATCTGGCGGATAAACAACGGAATGTCAATGCCGGTTGGGCAGGCATTGATGCATGGCGCATCGTAGCAGTATAGACAGCGGGAGCTTTCATAATAAGCTTCCGTTTCATTCATAAACGGCTTGATTTGGGCAAAGTTATGATCAAATTCCGCTTTGGAAGCCGGTTGTTTATATTCGGGCATGGAGCCTCCTTTCGGTTAAACATTTTGCTTCAACGCAGAGACGCTGAGAACGCTGAGTTTTGTTACTCGGTTAGATTGTTGACGACCCGGTGAACACCTTTGTGGAGGACTTCAACATGAAAATTGATGATCAGCCCCAGTCGTTTATCGGCTAAGCGCAGATATGTCAACAATTGCGGCCTGTCTATCGGCGATAACTCTTCTTTAGCTTTTAGGTCGATAATGACCTTTTCTTCGACGATAAGATCCAAGCGCAGCGGAGTTGCTAATTTTACGCCTTTGTACGGAATCGGGATGTTTTGCTGCCGCTTGAAACGTATCCCGCGTAAGGCAAATTCGTGACATAACGCCTCTTCATAAACCGATTCTAATAAGCCCGGCCCCAGAATGCGATGCACTTCAATGGCCGCGCCGATAACTTTCTCAGAAATCTCATTTTCATGCATTCTACAATTTCCTTAAAGTTTTCTTCAACGCAGAGGCGCAGAGAAAAAAACATTTGGTTCTTGGTACAAGTTTGTGGAAAGCGACCTGGGCCGTGGATGTCATTCAGTAGGAATCTTTTTTCAAACTTGCTAACAGCTTGATTTGAAAGCGGTTACTATCGGCTCACAAAGATTCTTTCAGAATGACAAGGTACTCTTCCACAAACTTGTTCCATGAGCCAAACACTTTTAAGAAATCTTTATCTTCACAGGCTTTCTTGTTGCTCCAAATGACAAAACGGGTAACAGATATTCTTTCTTTAACCTCAGCGTCCTCTGCGCCTCTGCGTTGAAACTGTTACGTATATTTCAACCGGATTAGCGTCCTCTGCGTTGAAACTGTTACGTAGATTTCAACCGGATCAGCGTCCTCTGCGTTGAAACTATTGCTTAGATTTCAACCAGCTTACCGTATGTCTCCGGGCGGCGGTCACGGTAGAATTGCCAGACGGAGCGCACTTCGTCGATCATATCCAGATCGAATTCAGCCGTGAGCAATTCGTCCTTGTCCTCCGAAGCCTGGGCAAAGATTTGGCCGCGCGGGTCCACAAAGTAGGACGAGCCGTAGAAGCGGCCCAGATTCCACGGTTTTTCCTCACCGACGCGATTGATGCAGCCCATAAAATAGCCGTTGGCTGCGGCATGGGCAGGCTGCTCCAACTTCCACAGGTACTGCGACAATCCGGCCACTGTCGCTGACGGGTTGTAGACGATTTCCGCGCCGTTTAAGCCCAAACAGCGCGCGCCATCCGGGAAATGCCGATCATAGCAAATATAGACGCCGATTTTGGCATAGCGCGTCTGGAAGACCGGATAACCCAGGTTGCCCGGCTTAAAGAAATACTTTTCCCAAAAACCAGACGTGTGCGGGATGTGATTTTTGCGATATTTGCCCAGATACGTGCCGTCGGCATCAATGACGGCGGCGGTGTTGTAAAGCACACCGGCTTGCTCTTTCTCGTAGATCGGCACGATGATGACCATTTGATATTTTTTGGCATATTCGGCCATTCGCTCCACCGTTGGACCGGGCACCGACTCCGCCGACTTATACCAGCGCGAATCCTGTCCCGGACAAAAATACGGGGTGCTGAAAATTTCCTGCAAACACAAAATCTGGACGCCCTGCTTCCCGGCGTTTTCGATGTACGGAATATGCTTTTGGATCATCGTTTCCATAATTTCTTCGATGGACCCGTCACCTTCCGTTTTGGCCAGACTCATTTGAATCAGGCCGGACTTGATCTTTCGCGGCATTTTGCTCTCCTTCGGATTTTTTAAATTAAACTTACATGATGTAGGAAACCTTACGAAAGTTAGACGTGTTGAGGAGATCAATATTTTCAAGATTCGCTGAACTCCTCAACGCGAACTCACGCATAGTTACTTGTAGATGAACAGAATAGCTCATGCATCATAAAGCGTATCAAACGCATTCGGATTGAAGCCTTGCATTAGTTCGGCGCGGCGGTCTTCCGGCAGATAATCGATAAACAGCACACCGTTCAGATGATCAATTTCGTGCTGCAAAACGCGGGCGGTGACATCATCGGTCTCGTCTTCCAGCCATTCGCCTTCTAAATTTTGATAGCGAACACGCACGATGGCCGGGCGCTCAATTTCGGCATAAACGCCGGGAATGCTCAGGCAGCCTTCTTCGTATTTGCATTTTTTGCGGCCAAAGCGCATAATTTGTGGATTCAGCAAAACCATCGGCGTTGCCCCCTCCTCGTCATCCGGCGTGGTATCAATCACGATGATCGCTTTAGACTCGCCGATTTGTGGACCGGCCAGGCCAAGGCCATTGGCGGCCAGCATCGTTTCGATCATCTGCTCGGCCAACTCATGAAGCGCCGGATCCATGTGCACAACGGGCTGAACTTTTTGTCGCAATATTGGATTGCCAAGCATTTGAATTTTCAACATCGGGATGTACTCCAACATTATCAAAAAAAATAGTGCATCAATAACGCGAATTAAACTGTTTTTCGCAACAAAAAGAAGCAAAATTTTTGGGCCTGTAATTTATGCCATTTTAAGCAATGCGTCAACCTTTAATGTCTATAATTGTTATATTATACCATTACGAAAAATGAATTTTACACGGCAGCAAAACCCTAAGGATCTTGCAAGAGCTTACTCAAGAAAGCACTGTCTCATTTAAGACCCTGAGGTATTACATGCATACAGGAAACCTTACGAAGCTTCACAAGGTTATTTTGGCTCATGGAACCGGATTGTGGATACTGTATTGTCATTCCCGTGCGTTTATAAGATGATAAAGTCAATGCTCAAACCCGTGTCAGCGAAATTAAAAGGATCCCGATAAACATGAGAATCGCGCCAGCAATCCGCGCCTTACCAAAACCTTCGCCCATCCGCCAACCAATAAAGGCCGCAAAAACAATACTCATTTCCCGAATCGCCCCGGCATAGCTAACTTGCGCCTTTGTATAAACATAAAGCACCAGCACATAAGTGAACATCATCAGTGCGCCGATCTGGCATGCCCGCCATCCATATCGGCGAGACACTTCTATAATGTGCGCCCAACCGCTTTTGCGGTAAATTATAGGTGTAATCATCAACGCGGCTAACCCGTGCAGCGCTGTATTGTAGGCAATTGGCGTCGCCAGGCGCATTGCCGCGCCATCCACAACGGAGTAGATTGAAATTAAAACGGCTAACCCTAGCGCCAGAGCTAAACTTTTTCGGCTGGCGCTCTTGACCAGCGTGTTAAGATTCCAACCGTTTAAGCCAATAAACAAAAGTCCGGCTATAATACAAGCCAGACCTAACATGCCAAGATTGCTGATCTTTTCATGCAAAAAAAGCACAGCCCAAAGCGCTAACAACGCCGGCGCGGTTCCGCGCGAAATAGGATAGACAACGGAAAAATCGCCCCAATGATAAGCTGCGGAAAGCGCGGCAAAATAGAGTGTGTTCAAAAAGGCGCTAATTAGCAAATATGGCCAAACAGCTACCGTTAGCGGATTGATAAAAACTGCCGGCGCAAAGCACACTGCGCCGAAAAGCAACGCCAGCCATGAGATAATGTAGGTGACACGGCGATCCGCAGCGTCTTGGCCGGTTGTTTTAAGCAGCCAGTTCCAAGTCGTATGCAGAGCGGCCGCCAGGAACAGCAGGAAGATAAGAGTTGAAGGCATTAGCTTAAAGCGGACGTTTGTTATCGTATTGGCGGTTAAATTTAAAATTTATGTTTCTTGGTACAAGTTTGTGGAAAGCGACCGGGGTCGTGGATGTCATTCAGCAGGAATCTTTTTTCAAACTTGCTAACAGCTTGATTTGAAAGCGGTTACTATCGGCTCACAAAGATTCTTTCAGAATGACAAGGTGCTCTTCCACAAACTTGTTCCATGAGCCAAATTTATTCTAATTGCGCAAAATATTTTTGACCGGTCTTGCATCTTGTCAATCTGAAAAGGAATGCAGGCTCAAAATTATTACCAAACTTTTTTATTTCCGCCAATTTTAGACATTTAAGCGTTTCCAATTTCATATCTTGAATTGTATGAGGTTATTGATACACAAGATTTTTTGCGGCTTAAAAGACAGTTGCAAGCTGAAGCGCCATCAGGTGTTCCTTATTTTCCGGTGCGGGGGCATCGCTGATATTAAACTGTGCTACAAGCTTTATTCGGACATTCTGCTGTAACCGATAAACAAGCCCGGCCTCGATGCGCTGAATGTCATAATCCCAGGCAGCAAGCCGCCCGACACCGTCGTCAATTTTGCCGAAAGAAATGATCTGACCGGAAATAGCGGCAGAAATGCCGGGCGTAACGGCATAGCTTGCGATAGCATAACCGCCATGCAGCGTCAATTTACCTTCGGCCAGCGTCGGTACATCAAAGCGGTTGTAGATGGCCTCGGCATAAAATTCGAGTGCGTCGTGGCTAAATGTCAAATCCGCCCCAATTAAGGTCTGAAAATAGTCCTCGGCTTTTTTACCAATAGGAAAGTTTGGATCAGATTCGATCGCTTTATGATAATACGGGCCGTAGGCTGCCGAAAAGCCGGCGGCTAAACTCATTAGCGGCTTGATACCCAATCGTCCGACAACCTGATAGCCGTCATTGGTCATCGCTTTAGCGTTAGCGACGGTTCCCTTGGTCAAAGCAACGGCATATTCAATCGGCGCAGCATCGCCAAACACCTCTAAGCCCGTATTCCAGCAAGCATCATACAAAATTGGCAGACCACGGCTTTGATAATTAGAAAAGTTGTCCTTAAGCTGCGATTGGGCCGCATTATCGGCTGGCAGGCTCATTCCCTGGGCAACTGTGTGATATTGGTAGATTAAAGGCGTGCCAATCAGCGGATTTTGATTGGAATTGCTTCGCTCGGCGAAGATGCCAAACGGGGTTGGAATTTTGCCGACCCACATATTGAGCGCGGGATGATTTCCGATCTGACTAAATTCAACATACGCGCCATCCAGGCGGGGCGAGGTCGCATCATCAAACAAAAATTCAGTGAAAACATGAATTTGCTCCGAGACTTCACCGTCAACAAAAAGGCGGGCCCGCAATAAGTTAAAAGGCCCATCACCGCGATTATTGGTATTGATATCGCTTTTAGACTCCGCCTCGTCTTTTGCAAACTCACGTTCTTCGGTGATTTCAAGCAGGCCGGATATGTTTACCTGAGCCGCTGCGGATTGCGGCTCTAATAGCCATAGCGATAAATAAATCAAACACAGCTTACGCATCATGAAACCCCTTTTCCGATTTATTCGAATGATAAAGCTCAAGTAGCTGTAAAATAACAGGCCCGCAGCGCACACCGCCGCAGTCACCGCATCCGGAGCCAACCGCTTTGTTAATATCGCAGACGGTATTCGCGCCGTTTTTGATCGCCGCAACAAAACGCTTGCGCGGGATTCCTTTACACAAACAGACGGGCCGATTCTGTAAAAGCCACTCTGTTTTAATTTGTTCAGGTGTCAGTTTTGTCATAAAAAGATTATTCGGAGGAAAGGAACTGCTCGTTTTTTTCTAAGGCTATAATTGTACAGGAATGCGTCTGCCACGTCAAGTATAAATATGGGAAGATCGGCTTTCAGCAGTCAGCTTTCAGCTTTCAGCCTTACGCTCAAACTCTAATAATTTTATGTCACCCCTTTGCCAAGCTCCATCGGGGCGACCGTCAAACGAGGGCTAATAACCGCATTTTGTAAAATCCGCAAAAAATTCAGCGAACGTAAGGTTGGAAAGAAATATATCCACTAAAGTTACATGCCATATAGATTTCTATTGATAATATGGCCGGGCTGCGCTAAAATGAGAAGAAATCGTGCCAATCAATATGGGCAAGTTTCCAATGCGTAAAAATGAAGACGAAACATGATTAAAGATCAAAACACGAATGGCGTTTGCCAATATAAATGCATGATTCAATTTAATAACGGGCATAATGCCTGTATGGTTGTGCCCTATCCGGAAACACCACCGGAGCTTATTTTGTCCGAATTAGGCCTGGAAATTCCTCAGGCCGCTTTGTTGGTCGTCGGAGGCGCGCGCGGAATCCCGTCTGATGTTGATAGTCGCTTGCGCACCCTTTATAAAGAGGGCATTGCCGGTGCGGCGCATGACCAGCGAGCGCTTATTATAGACGGCGGTACGGATGCCGGTATTATGGGGATGATGGGTGAGGGCGTGGCCAGTCTTGAATATCGAGTCAATCTGTTGGGCATTGCCCCCTTGGGCAAAGCGCTCTATCCGGGCTGCCAAATTTCGGCTGAAACAATACACTGTGCGCCGCTGGACGATAACCATACCCACTTTGTGCTCGTAGAAAATCCGGATTGGGGTGGCGAAACCGATACCATGTTTGCCCTGACCGATATGCTGAGCCGACATGTGCCCGTTGTTACGGTTTTAGCCAACGGCGGACCCATTGCCAAAGATGAAGTTTTGCGCAGTGTCCGCGCCGGATGGCCAGTCGTCGTTATTCAGGGCAGTGGTCGTCTGGCCGATGATATTGCCCGGGGCTGGCTGGATAAGGGGCTGTCTTTTTCCGATTACGAGATGCTGGAAATCATTTATAAAGGCAACATCAACCTATTCCCAGTTCATGGCACAATCGGTAATTTACGTAATTTACTGAATAATTTAATCAACTTGTGCAAAGCTGTTTAGGAACGTCGATAAAATAAGTTTGGGTTTTGGAATAAATGCGCCGGGTTGTGT
>CAYOLL010000075.1:0-27214 GCA_964404765.1 uncultured Gemmatimonadota bacterium
CCTACGGGGCAAAAAAAGCACAGATGACTTTCAAATTTAATTGGAAAGATGTCTATTGGTTTATAGAGTTCCTTATCAATTGATAAATTTGCCATGCTTTTATGATGTATTATACATCGTAATTAAAAAATTGCATGATAAATGATTTAAAGTCAAACTATTATAGCTTAACCATAAATTTTCCTTTTGTTCCAAAGATTTCGTCACCTAAAGTGGCCTGTTTTATCAAGACAAAAAGCTTTGTGTGAGTTACGAGTTATGCTATTCTTATTAAAGGTTATTCTTTGTGGAAATGGCCAAAGCTTGCCGGTTTCCACCGCTTTTGGCAGCAAAAGGGTTTAAATTACACCCTCACCCTGCCTGAGCGTCCGATGATTAGCGCATCGGTTTTGTCAAAAAAACCTGGAAAGGATATCTGAATGCAATCCACATTTTCGATCATCGTTTCGCCGGTTGCAATCAACCCGGCCACGCTCAAACTCATGGCGATGCGGTGATCGTGGTAGCTTTGACAAGGCGCGCCGCGCAAAGGCGTCGGGCCTTCAATAATAAACCCATCGGGAGTGGCTTCAATTTTAGCGCCCATTTTACGTAGTTCGGCAACCATGGCGGCAATACGATCGGTTTCTTTCACCCGCAGTTCACCCGCATCGCGCACGGTGGTGACGCCCTGGGCCTGGGTCGCCATAATCGCAAGGATCGGCAGTTCGTCAATTAGGCGGGGGATAATGTCTCCGCCGATTTCGACGGCGTGCAAGCCGCTTGTTGCCGCGACAATATCCGCCACCGGCTCGTTGGACTCCAGCCGCGGATTATCCAGCCGGACATTGGCTTGCATCCGATGTAAAATGTCGATAATACCTGTCCGGCTGGGGTTAACTCCCACATTTTTGATGGTCACTTCTGCTTGCCGGATCAGGCAGCCCATCGCCATAAAATACGCTGCCGAAGAAATATCACCGGGGACCGTTACTGGCGCAGCTTTAAGCCGGCGATTCGGACCTAAAGCGATTCGTGTGCCATCGCTTTCAATATCCACGCCAAACAAGGGCAAAAGCCGTTCGGTATGATCGCGCGAAGGTGTCGGCTCGATGATCACCTGATTGCCTTCCGCCGACAACCCGGCCAGCAGTAAGGCCGACTTAACCTGAGCGCTGGCAACTTTCTGGGTATATTTCATAGCCTGTAAGCGACCGCCGCGCACGCATAGCGGAGAGAGGCGGTCATTATCACGCGCCCAAATTTGCGCACCCATTTCCCGCAGCGGTTGGATAACCCGCGCCATAGGCCGCTGACGCAGACTTTCGTCGCCGTGCAAAACGCTTAGAAATGGCCGCCCGGACAGCAGGCCGGTCAGCAGGCGCATGGTCGTGCCGGAGTTGCCGCAGTCCAGCAAATGGTCAGGCTCGCGCAAGTTTTCCAGGCCATGCCCGATAATCGTGACATCTGTGCCGTTGATATGGATATCTGCGCCTAATTGCCTCATACAGGCGGCGGTGCTCAAGCAATCTGCAGCCGGCAGAAAATTGCGGACAACCGTCACGCCCTCGGCAATTGCGCCAAACATAACCGCACGATGGGAAACAGACTTGTCGCCGGGCACAGTCATTTCACCATAAAGACGCCGGACAGGCTGAATAATACGGGTTGTTGGGGTCATCGGAAGCTCCTTCTGGACAATGGAATGTGATATATAAACATCCGTGTGTTAAATTTGTCGTCATGAGATTTTTCATAGAATGTCTTCGAAAATATGACATTCTTCAATTCCCAGGTAACAGTTTCTCGACCTGTGCGGTTAAACGCTTTTTCTCAATTTTTTTGCTGCAAAAAGGTTCAAAAGCCGCAAAAGGAATTCAGAAACTTCTACTCTTTTCCAAGTGTGAAATTTGGTATTTTATGCCGCCGGAATAAACCCTAAGGGTTTGGCGCAACCGACGGGAAACCCTAAAGGTTGAAAGACAAACCCTTAGGAACGTCGATAAAATAAGTTTGGGTTTTGGAATAAATGCGCCGGGTTGTGTGACCCTAAGGGTTTTGCTTTTTAACCCTTAGGGTCTGGCCTCTCGGAACACACCCTAAGGGTGAACTTACCCAAAGTTATTAAATTGGCGTTCCTTAGTATCTAGCAAGTCAAATCTTTGCTTTTTTGGCAAAAATTTCCGAGCAAGATATGACATTTCTTCAAGAAATGTCATATCTGCTTTTGGTTCCGGGTTAGGGTGACAACATGCTAAATTTGTCGCTTGGAACGGAGTAGGCATTGCCTTAATTTCGCGCTTTTTCGCGGTCAACGATGTGTTCAGCCGCGCAGGTCGACAAATATCTGGCTTTAAAAATAGGTTGTCATACAAAACCGCATGTTTTTTGTCTTGACAACGCAAATCCCCTTAAGTATACTATTCTCATTAAGGGTTGTTTTTGGCAGAATAAACCCTTAGGGTTTTCTTTGTGGAGATGGCCAAAACTTGCAGGTTTCCACTGCTTTTGGCAACAAAACCCTAAGGGTTTAAAATGCAACTTCTAACCCCTAACCCGTATACAATGCAAGCGTTGACAAATAGTTGACGCGAGACAGCAACTTAAAACCTTGTAAAGGAGAAGAATGATGAGAAAGTTGACCAAGAAAGAGATGAAGCAAGTTAAAGGTGGCCATGGTATGATGGACGATCCGGAATTGCTAGAATGAACTCATCTTTAAAGTCGTAAAGTTGAAGCTCCGTTTTGTTTGTAATATGACAAAGCGGGGTTTTTTTTTGCTAAAATAAGTCCACGCGATAACCACGAAACACACATTATGCACAAAATGTAATTTGTAACATTTTTGTTTTCAACACATTAAAATTTCGTGCCATTCGAGTATTTCGTGGTAATGGGAAAAGCGCCAAAAAAGCGTCGCCGGAAAAATGGGTAATGAAGCCGCCATGCTGATAAACATGGCGCACTGCGGGTTCGTAAATTCCGTTGAGTAGGGCAGACATGACTTCTGCGCCTTCATTGCCGTGCGTCATCAGCGCCTCGGTCATGGCGGTAAAGCCGGAAATATCCACGAACATGGCTACGGCTTCGAATTGGCCGGTGAAGTTGCCGGCGCGGTAGTTGTCGTGGATGAAGCGGGGGATCAGGTTTTTCATAAAAGGTCTTTCAGCTTGTTTAAGCTCCATGATTCGATTTTAGTATCCGATAATCGATAATCTTACAGGCGGCGACTTAAGCAAGTTGCGTTATAACGTAACACCCAGCTCCGCACAAATCGTCTCAATCTTCCTCACTTCCCCCTGCATTCCAGCGGCGGCGGCTTTCTCTTTAGCCTGCCGCAGATGCGACAGCCCGGCCTCCGGCTGACCGGCTTGATACAGATAGCGGCCATACTCATACAACGCCGGGATTAAGGTGGGCAGATAGTTTTTTGCCGCGGCGGTTTCGATGGCTTTTCAAAATAGGCGGCGGGCGTTTCGGGGAGATCGGTTAGGGCGGTGATTTCATCGAGCGAGACCCTTAGGGTCTGGTTTCCGGCGAGGACTAAGGCGATGGCCAGATGCGTTTTTCTATGCTCCCACATCCGTGCCGATTTCCCAGATATGTTGCAGGTGGTGCAGGGCAGTGACCAGCGCGTTTTCGTCATCCTGAAGACAAAAATATACATTGGTTAGAGCGGTGTACTCTCAACAGAAATAGAGTAATTGCTCAAAAAGTGGTGGTAAACCTAACCTTGCGAAGGCTTCAGTGCACGACTTCACAAGTTTTGCAGTAAAGCCTTCGCAAGGTTACCCACGCTTTTTTAGCAATTACGAAATAGACGTTTAACCCATTACATATCAATACTCTGCGTTTTCTGTATCTCTGTGGCTGATGAATAATTCAGGCTAAGTATTTTTTTCAAACCCTTAGGTTTTTTCCGGGTTCATAAAACTACCTCACGGTCTTGATCTTTGGCGCGTTCCAAATCCAACTCCGTGCCATACAAAGGCGAGCTTTTGAAGAAGGTGACTAAATCTTCGACCGAACGAGAATGCGTAACTTCTCAAAAAGTGTTGGTAGAAACGAATCTTGCGAAGGCTTCATTGCTTGATTTCACAAGTTTCGAACAAAAGCCTTCGCAAGGTTTGCCAACGGTTATTGAGAAGGTACAAGAATGCCGTTGATAGTCCCGTAGCGACAGAATAACGACGACATCTTGACCGCGTTTGGAAATAGTTTGCGGCCCGATAAAACTTTTGATTTCGATAGCGATTTTTTGATCGGCCTTTTCCGCGGCAATAAATCGTTCGGCTGCCAGATCAACCCTTAGGGTGTGTTCCGAGAGGCCAGACCCTAAGGGTTAAAAAGCAAAACCCTTAGGGTCACACAACCCGGCGCATTTATTCCAAATCCTTGCTCTTTGCATGGGTTAGAATTATTCCTTCAAGCACGCTCTATTCTAAAACGTAAACCCAATCAAAACCCGCCGTCACGCTGCCATACTCATTCTGCCTGATGCAATCAATTCCCATATTGTAACTCGGTCAGGTAGCTGTACTTTTCCATCAGTTTGCGGTCGTGGCGGATGGCGTCGTTGTAGAATTCTTTGGCTTGCTCGCGCTGATTCATGGCCAGGGCCGCCCGCGCCCGGTTGATGAGGATTTCCGGGTCGGACTCTTTGGCGTAGGCACGCTGATAGTACTCCGCCGCCCGCGCCGCGTCGCCCTTAATCAGGCAGACATTGCCCATGTTGTTCAGGACATCGGCAGATGTGGAGTCCGCCGCCAGCAGTTGTTGAAAAATAGCCAGCGCGTCATCAAATTTTTTATTCTGCGCTTTTAAAATGGCCAGCTTATTGCGCGCCGGTTTATTATCGGGGTAGCGGCTCAAAATCTTGTTAATCTCGCCCTCGCGAATGTCAAAGTACATCCGCCGAAAATAATCGCGATCCGTGTTAAGCAGCGCCTCGATACTGCCAGAATCCGGCGGCGCTACCGTCATCAGCGAGTCGGTCATGGCGATTGCCGCCGGATATAGTTGCTGCGCCTCAGCCAGCTTCACGACGGCGGGCTCATGGCCGGGTAAGGAGTGCTGCTGGTATTGATTCAGACCCTGCTGCCAGGCCGTGCTAAAGCTTTTGCCGACCAACGTGGTTTCAATCGGAATCCAATAGCGCTCCCATTTTTTAATTACCATTTGCGGGTCAATGCCGCTTTCATCAAAATCCGATACTGTCAGGCCTAAATCGAACAGCATAAACACATGGCCGGGAACATCTACATACGCCGTGGCAATGCCCAGATGCTCTAACGCCGCAGCGTAGAGAACCGTCAGATCGTCGCAATCGCCCAGGCGCCTCTGCAGCGTCTGGCCGGGAAACTGAATATAGTCCAGCGCGTTGCCCTGCTGTGACTTTTCTTTGTAGGAACTGTTGGGATCGATCTGGTAATTGAGACGATACGCGCCCAGGGCATCGTAAATTTCGGCGGCTTGCATCAGACGCTGGTTCAGGTATGTCGGTCGGGCCGGAACCATGAAGGCGCTGACAGCATCGGCAAAGCCGCTCAGCAACGGGTCTTGCTTGTTGATAAACGCGCCGATGGATTTCTTATCCTGCCAGGTAATGGCGTTTTTGTTCAGCAGGATGAAGGAGGCCGACTGATTCAGAGTCTTTTCCTGCCGGTCCTGCACATAGACGACGGTCAATTGGGCGGTCATCGGCTTGTCTTCAAAATTGCGCAAAATTTCGTCGTTAAAGTTGGCGGATAACTCCACGTACTCATTCGAGCCCGGCAGAACTTTGGCCACAATTTTATCCGTCGGCGCATCCATCAGGCCTTCGATGCGCAGACTGACCTGTAATTGGGTGAGCGTTTCCACCGTATTGTTGGTGATGGTGACGCGGGCAAACGGCGATTGGGCGTAATACTTGCGCAAGGCCGGATAAACATCGCTGATGTAAAATTGGGCGATTTCTACCGGGGGTCGGTTGCGGCTCAATCGAATTTTTTCTTCACGGGCACGGGCCAGATCCGTGCCGTATTCCTCGGCGCCTTTGGAAAGCTCCAGCGCTTTTTCCAGCTCCAGCACGGCATCGTCCGCTTGCGAAATCTTAAGATACAGCCGGCCCAATGCGCCATGAGCGTTGGCATTTTCCGGTTGAATCGACAAACAGGTTTTATAATGGTTGATGGCCAGTCCGGTTTGGTCGGTTCGGGCGTAATTATCGGCCAGCGCCATCCGATATTCAAAGTTGTCGGCGTTGAGCCGGGTAGCGCTTTCAAAGTGGGGGGTGGCCTGTCGGCTTTGGCCGCCGGCAGTATAGGCCCGGCCCAGGTCATAGTAATAAAGGGGCTGTGAGTTGTCGATCTTAATCGCTTCCTCGATCTGTCGGGCGGCTTCGGCATAATTGCCGCGCCGATAATGCACCTGGCCGATTTTATGGTAGATAATCGCGCGCGGCATCGCCGTATCCTGCGCCAGTTGATATTCACGCACCGCGTTATCGTACTCGCTCAATTCGGCGTACATATCACCGATTTTGACATGAATATCTTTTTGATCGGGCTGCAGATCCAGCAGTTTTTGATAGGCAAAGAGCGCATCGCTAAAACTATTACTTTTTTCATAGGCCATGGCCAGGCGGCTGTTGATTTCAAAGGAGTTTTCGCCGGCGTCCAGTTTTCGCAGGCAATAGCGAATGGCGTCGCTATAGTTTTTTGCCTGAATATATAAATCAATTAATTGATAGGTCAGATCGGCGCGTCCCGGATCGATTTTGATACACTGTTGGACTTCGTCAATGGCGTCAGCGTATTGTTGCCGTTGGGCAAATATTTTGGCCACGGCCAGACGAACATCCGTATTATTGGGCATGGTCTTAAGTGCGGCATAATAGTAGCGTACGGCTTCCACCAGATTGCCTGCCTGGGCCTGACTCCGTCCCAGGCGTAAATAGGCTTCGGCAATAAGAGTTTCTACTTTTTTATCCGCTTTATTCAGTTCCAAATGGCTTTGGAAGAGCTTCAGGGCGCGATCCATGTCCTCGTTGTCGTACGCATTTTTAGCCGGGGATAGGTAATCCAGCGTTACTTTATTGACAAAGGGACTTTCGGCGCCGCTGATAGCCACTGTTTTGACGGTATAACGCAGTGGCTCATCCGAAATTGCCGGGCTGGCCGGTAAAATATAGGTTGTATCGGCAGTTTCGCCAATAGGCCGGGCTTCGTTGTTGATCAACCCTGCTACTACAAAACGGGCAATTTCCGGATTGCGGGCGATGGACCAGGACAACCGCGCTCCGGCTTCGTCATAACGAATGGTCAGGCGTTGGGGTGTGGCCGGTGTCCGCCGGATCTCAAAAACAAGTGTTGATTTAAAACCGGCGTCATAAACATAAATCCGACCGGTATGCGGCGAGACAAATAAAGCCATCGGTTTGTCAAATTGGTATGGCATCTTGCCAAAAGAGCCCCAGCGCAGGCCGGGTTCGCCGTAGGGCGAGAACATTTCCACCTGGCCGGTAGTCATATTTAGCACATACAAGTAATCCAGCACATCGATGGCAATATCCCCGATCAGGCCCGGCTTATCCGGCTTTTCCCCGCGGATCTGAATTTTTTGCGTAATTTCGCCGGCGCGATTCAGCAGATAGATCGCGTTATCTTTCTCGTCCCAGACTGCCATTTGCCCGTCGCGGCGGGCCAACGCTTTTTGTGGATGGGTCAGCACACCCTCGGGATAGCGGCCTTGATCGATTTCACGCAGAAAAATACCGTCTTTGGACCAGATTTGCAGTCGCTTATTGGCCGGGTCGCTCACGACAAATTCGCCATCCGGGTTAATCGAGAGGGATGTCGGTGTTTTCAGACGCCCGGAGGTGGTTCCTTTTTCGCCAAAGCGCATTTTCATCGCGCCGGCGGAGTCGATTTCGACAATCGCCGCGTGGCCGGCATCGGCGATAAAAATACGCTGCCCGTCGGGTGACGCGACGGCGCTGGGCTTGTCAATATCTATTTGTTTTAGCTGTGCGGCGGTTAATGGTTGGGCCATTTGGGATAGTTCATCATAAATTTGGGCCTGTTTTTGATCGCCGGCAATCACAAAAAGCAGGTTGTTTTGTAAAGCGCCCATAGCCCAGAAATCCAGCGGGCGGCGTTCGAGAAAGCTGAGACGGGGTCTTTCTTGCGATATTCGCAAATGGCCGGCCAACGTGTCGACTACGGTAAAGCTTTGGGTTAAACCGGTTATGCCGTCCAGCACGTACAACTGCTGACCCGTCAGGTATAAGCTGGCAGCTTCAGCAAATACCCCGGGCGCAAGGCTTTTCCCCTGATTGCCAAATGCGCCAAGTTTTGTGCCAAGTTTTGCATCGTTGCTCATGCCCTCCAGATGTACAATCCTACCTAACGCCTGATCCAGTACAAAAATCTGGCCTTTATCATTTACAGCGATGTCGATTGGTTTTGTGAGGCCAAAGCCGCTTAAACTGATGGCCGCAATCGGCTGACGATAGGCTGAGAAAATGAAGATTTTCTCCAGCTTCACATCGAGTACATACATATTCAGCGCCGGGTCTACGGCAACCGCAATCGGATCGCCAAAAGCATCGCCCTTGAAGTCATTCAGATGATCCAGCAAAATGCCGCCGGCATCAAAAATATAGATTGTAGCCTGGCCGCGATCCGCCACATAGATCACATCCTGCGAGTCCAAAGCCAGGCCGGCCGGCTCTTTAAAGCGAACCGCATCGCCAATCGTGCGGATAAAGCTGCCGCGGTCGTCAAACAGATAAATGGCTTTGTTGCCGGCGTCGGCTACGTATAATTGATTGCGGCTGTCGATCCGGAGAGCGCCGGGTGAGTCAAGCGCCAGTTTTTTGTCGTTCATATTCAGGCCGAGGCTACGAACAAGTTTTGCCCCGTCAGCGCTGAAGACGCGCACTTCGCCCAGTTTGGCGTCAGCTACATAGATTTGGCCTGTGCTGTTTACCGCAACGGCAGCGGGCCTTTTTAGCTGTCGCGCCAGTTCGGCGCCCGGGGCTGTCCGGAGATACTGCAGGCGATCAAAAGCGTAAGCGTGGTTCACAAAACTAAGTATCGCAAAAAGCAGCGCAAGTTGCCGCATAGGTTGCATCCTTTCACAAAATTTAAATTAGCGCAGACGCGCTGACGACGCTGAGAAAAGGTAAAAGATAAAACGAGGTCTGTTTTGTGCTGACATACCTAAATCGGTAATGTTTCAAATACGCCATCTTTATCACGACCCGGTTTAAAATATGATGGACGCTAAGGGATAAGCAACTATTTATTTATATCGCATGGCTATTTTTAGCCGATAACGGCCTGTTGTCAAAATTAACTTGACTTTTTAGCCTAAAGATATTAAACCTTGAGTCGAGTTTGTCTGACTGGTTATTTCGGAACCATTCGGTACAAACAGGATTCAAAAATGTTGTCGAAGCAGACACGGTGGTCATGCAGCCCAGAGGGTATCATCGTGTGGTAAAACACCTTTTTATTAAACGCCCATTATTTGCTATTGCGGAAGCTTTTTTGCTTCCAAATTATAGATATAATGCGGTAAATCTTTCGAAGAGAGGAAAAATTATGATCGAAATTGATGGCAGTTATGGCGAAGGCGGCGGTCAGATTTTGCGAACGACGCTTTCATTAGCAGTCCTAACAGGCGTTTCTGTTAGAATTTACAACATTCGCGGCAAAAGGCCCCGACCCGGTTTAAGGCCGCAGCATGCTATGGCCGCCCGGGCCATGGCCGAAATCGCACGCGGCAAAGTACGCGGCGCAGACCCCGGTTCGGAAGAAGTCATTTTTGAGCCGAAAAAGGTCAGAGCCGGTGATTATGTGTTTGACATGGCAGAGCTTGAGCCGACTTCCGGCTCGACAACTCTTCTGTTCCAGTGCCTTTTGCCGGCTTTACTAATGGCCGGACGGACCTCTACTCTGACGCTCAAAGGCGGCACCCATGTGGAATGGAGCCCGCCTTTTCAATACCTGTCGGAAGTGTTTTTGCCGATGGCCCAAAGAATTGGCGTTGACAGCCGGGTATTAATTCGTCAGTATGGCTGGTATCCACGCGGCGAAGGCGAGATCATCGTCCTGGTAAACCCGTCCCAATCCATCAAAACGTTTGAGTTTATGGAGCGCGGTAAGCTGCTGGAAATTCATGGCAAAGCTTTTTCGTCCAACTTGCCATATCACATTGCCGAGCGGCAGCGCAGCCGGGTTGTGGGGATGTTGGAGTCTTACGGCTATCATATCTCGTTCTCTACCAGTGAGGCGCCGGCAATTTCGGCGGGCACCGGGTCTTTTATTCACGCCAAATATGAGCATACGGATGTCGGTTTTTCGGTTTTAGGTCGGCGAGGTAAACGGGCGGAGCAGGTGGCCGAAGAGATTGTGGCCGAATATGTGGAGTTTGATAAATCGCAAGGCGCGATTGATCCGTATTTTGCCGATCAGTTGGTGCTGTACGCTATCATGGCCAAGGGTACAAGCCGAATGAAAGTGCATCGGATTACCCAGCACTTGACCACTAATCTGTGGGCGGCCAAAAACTTAGTGCCGGATTTTCAGTATAAAATTGAAGGTAAGGAAGAAGAACCGGGCATTATCGAGATGACTTCCAACGGCATTGAGTTCTAATACCAAGCTGAAAATGATTTAGGATTGAAAAGAAAAACCCTAAGGGTTGAAAAGCAAAACCCTTAGGGTTAGTTTATCGTTAATGTTAATCCGGGGTGACCACGACCCGGATTCGATGATGTTCCGTATTTTTGCCGTCATCAAGCGAGATAACGCAGATATAGGCACGAGGCGGAACAAATACTCCCTGATCGTCCCGCCCGTTCCACTCTTCGCGATGCGCCCCTTCGTAGCGGTAAGCCCGTTCCAAAATGACGCGTTTTAATTGGCCGGCCAGGTTATAGATACGCACGGAAACATTGGCCGATTTGCGTAGTTCAAAAGAAATGATGATTTTATCATTTTCCCGGTCGCCGGGTGAAAATGAGCGGGGCAGACAATTAAACCGCGCATTGCTGATGATGAACATTCCGCTTCGTTGGGTGACGGGTTGATTAGTGCTTTGCACGATGATTTGCACCAAAGCCTGATGGCTGTCGGGGAAGCGTTCCAAATCCACAAAATATTGATAGTTTATTTTTTGATCATGTATCGCATTTCCTAAATCATCTGTAGCGGGCAATGTTCGCCAGGATGAGCCAGCATCGAGGCTTAGCTGTATGGTGATGGCCAGCGTGTCCTGATCGTCATCAACGGCTTCCCATTCAATGGTCATGGCTCCGGAAAACACTTCGCCACCGTGCGGTTTTGTCAGGATAACCCGGGGCGAGGTGTTGCGCTGGTTCACAAAAAAAGCCAGTGTCTGTGACCAATTGGAAACCTGTTGGGTTCTATCCACCGCACGCAGACGGGCATAGTAATGCGTGTCTTCTTGCAGACTTGATGAAACAGTATAAGTGGTTCGACCGGGGCCAATGATTTCGTGGCGAAGCGCTGCGGTATCGAAATTGTTGGAGTGATCAATTTGCAGTTCAAAAGAAATAGCATTTGGCGTATCTAACGGATCGGCATCACGAGCGGGTTCCCAGGTAAAACGCGGCGTTAATGTTCGGACAGTACCTCCTTCCAGACCTTCAATCGCAAATGTGCCACCTAAAAAGGGCGGCTCCTCGTTTTGATTCACATAAAAAGTGAAAGAATCCGTCCGGGCAGAGACAAGACCGGCACTGTCGATTGTATGAATCCAGTACTTATAACGCTGATTGTCTCTCAAACTGACTGAAACGGCATTTGAACCATAACCCGATTCAAATGTTCTGACGGTATTATTTTCCTGAAGCAGGAAGCGAAAGCGTTGCAAATCCGGCGGGCCAAGGATAAAGTTGCATCGCAAAACAGGCGCTTGTGTATTGATTTGCTGCTGATTTTCCGGCGAAAACCCACTGGCTGGCGGCTCGGGTGGGAGATTGTTGGATAGAACATAAACATTTGCATCTAAGGTCCAGCTAATCCAGAGGTTCTCGCCGCGATCATGCGCCATGACCGGTTCGAAATCATCGTCTGGGTTCGCAGTCCAGCCGGTTGTTTGCACGGGTCGCCATTGGTTTCGTTTGAAATAGCCGAGCATGACGTTATCATTGAATGAGCCGCTTTGCTCACTCTTTTTGGCGACCCACGCCAACCAGACAATGCCCCACGGATCGGCCAAAAAAAACGGCTGCCTATTTATTGATGCCGTGGATTCTATCGTAACTGGGGGTTGCCAGCAGCTTGTATCGGGCTGCCGGTTTTCGCAAGAAGAGACCCGAATGGCGCTGTGGGAGGCGTCGGACTGATCGCACCAGGCCAGCCAAATCTGGGGGTTGGCCTGCTCTTTGAGCGCAAGTGTCAGGGTTAGGCTCGAAATTTCGCCGGCGCTTTCTGCGATTTCAACGGGCTTGGACCATTCTAAAGATTCTCGTGCTGCAATCAAAACGCGGGTTTTGGTCGCTTTTTTATCTATCCAGCAAACCCATATTTCTTTTTGATAAGCCAGGATGTCGGGCGCTGCGGACGGCGGGCTGTCCAGAACGGCTACGGTTTGGGAAATACGGGCGATTTGATCCGGCAGATCATCGCCATCGGTATCGACATAGCGGCGGGCGATTAAAACCCAATCGGGACTTTGCTGTTTGAAATAAAACAACCAGGCATCACCGATAATATCCGAATACAGCCGGGGAAAGAGTAGCGAATCGCCGAAATCACCTGTAAAGGTAAAGGCGGGCTGCCATAGTTTGAGGGTACTGTTATATGCCTGACTTATAATGCTAACCGGATTCGGCTGCCATGCCGCCATCAGATGACCTTTTTCCAGTGGAACCAGATCGGACATCAGCAAAGCAGGATAGGGTCCGGCTAATTTAACAGCCGTGCTGTTTACAATGGGAATTGGACGAACCATCAAGGTCAGACTTGTATCCGACTCATGGCGATGCCACAGTACCCAGGTTTGGTCAGCGCCGGTCACCGCAATTTTTGGACTTGCCGTTTTGGCCGCATCGTCAATGCGGATATGGCTTGACCAGACAGGCTCGGCTTCCTGAGCGGCCAGCCGGGCGTCAGGCGTTGACGCCAGAAATATCCAAATAAAAAGCAATGCGATGAACTTGATGCGCGACATAGATCTTCCAGATAGACCAAAATAATAAATTACAATAAAAAAGAATCCAAATTAGCATTGTCGGGTTAAGAATAAACGAATCCGCTTTTGAAAGCAAATTGATTTTATCCGCACAAGAGATTATATTGATATTTGAACTCATGCTTGCGTGCGCCACTCAAGACTTGCAAAGACACAATTTCTAACGGTTATCCAATTTTATGGAGGTTCTATGCGTCATTATCTTATGGGATTTGTCCTGCTATTTATTTCGACCCCCTTTGTCTACGGCGCGGAATACGCCGATAATCGTCTGATCATAAAATTTAAAGAAACGCCAGGCATCGTAACCGGTACAAGAGCCGGTCTGACGGCCGTGGATAATATATTGCAGGGCGAGATTGTCACGTCTTTAGCGAAAGCGTTGCCGGCCGCTGCCGTGGCGGATCCATTAGGCTTAGCGCGGGTGTACGAGGTCGTTTTTGCCGCTCCGGTCGATGTGGCCGATCTGGTTAAACGGCTGAGCGATCTGCCCGAAGTCGAGTACGCCGAGCCGCGTTATATCGCCAAAATCAGTGCTAACGCGCCGGCCGGCCCTTCGACAAGCTCAGGACACGGCCCGACCGCCACGCCCAACGATCCGGCCTACTCCGCCAACCAGGCATATTTGCCGCTGATCCAGGCGCCGGCGGCGTGGGATATTGCCAAGGGTCGCCCCGAAACGATCATCGCCGTAGTGGATAACGGCACCGATTGGCGGCATGAAGATTTATTGGCCAATCACTGGCAAAACCAGGCCGAGCTCACCGGGCAGCCCGGTCGTGATGACGACGGCAACGGCTATGTTGACGATATTGACGGTTATGATTTTATTGATAAGGACGGCGATCCCACCCCCAGTTCGGGTGTAACGCACGGCACCCATGTCGGTGGAATTGCCGCCGCCGTTACCAATAACGGGCGCGGAGTCGCTTCTGTTAGTTGGAACTGCCGGTTAATGGCCATCCGTTCCGGTACCGGTACATCAGTTAGTTTCGGCTACGAAGGCATCCATTATGCCGCCCACAGCGGGGCCCATGTTATTAGTTGCAGTTGGAGCGGCGGCGGGGCTTCGCGTTTTGAGCGGGAAGTCATCGCCGATGCCCTGGCCCAGGGTGCGGTTATCCTGGCGGCCGCCGGTAATGATGGTAACGATCTGTTGAACTACCCTGCCGCTTATGAAAATGTTATCGCCGTCGGCGCTACCGACAGCGGTGACCGTAAAGCAAGCTATTCCAACTACGGTACCTGGCTGAGCGTTTGCGCACCCGGCACGATTTATAGCACATTTCCATCCAATCAATATACGACGATATCCGGCACATCGATGGCTACGCCGATGGTGGCCGGTTTATGCGGTCTGATCAAATCCTATCATCCGGATTGGGATAACTATCAAATCGCCGCGCAGGCCATCTTATCCGCCGACAATCTGGATGCCAAAAACCCGTCATACATCGGGAAATTGGGCAGCGGCCGCATCAATGCCCTGCGGGCGTTAACCGAGACATTTAACGCGCTGATTATGACGAACTTTACCGTCAACGACGGCGGCAGCGGCTTCACGCCAAACGGGCTCGAACCCGGCGAAACGGTGGATGCGTTTGTCGCCGTGCGCAGTCTGTTTTCGACCATGAGCAATGTCACCGTCCGGCTAACTACGACCGACAGCTACATCACTTTTTTGACCAATCAGGTTACTTATGGCAATTTGGCCGTCGGCCAGACCGTCACTAACAGCCAGCCATTTCGCATTCAAGCAGCCTCAAATATGCCGTACGGTCACGTCATCGAGTTCAATATTATTCTCAGCGCCGGCGCATATCAGGCGCAAAAGACTTACCGCTACTTGGTTCAGCCACTCATCGGCGATCACACTGTCGGGGACGTGCGGATGACGCTGACTTCCGAAGGCGAGTTCGGCTTCTGGAAAGCGACGGCGGATGTGGCGCAAGGCAGCGGTTTTGTTTATCCGGCCAATGGCGGGCAGAATTTGATTTTTAGCGGGACCTTTGCCGTTGGTACGGATGCCAATTATGTTGCCGACGCCTTCTTTAACGACGGCACCGCCGCCGGTAACGATTGGGCGGTTGATGAGGTCAACAACGGTGTTTTGTATTTTAACACGGAAAACGGCATTCCTCAGGTGGGTCACGCCGTCTTTGCCGACACCAACCATCCTTCGTCAAAAAACCTGCATGTTAAGCTGGAGAGTTGGGCCTTTGAAGATTCCGACAACGATGACTATATTATTCTGAATTATACACTGCAAAACTTTGGCAGCCAGTCCATTTCCAATCTTTACACCGGTGTTTTTGCCGATTGGGACATGGGGTCAAGTGCACAGGATGACGAAGGCGGCGTGGATGCCGTGAACAAAGTCGTCTGGCAACGTGGCAACGATTATAATGTCTACGTTGGCATGGCGGTCGGCAGTATTACCCAAACCCAGAATCTAAGTGTTATTGACAATGAGACTTACATCTATCCAAGCAGTACGCTAACCGACAATTCGATGATCCAATTTTTGAACGGTCAACTGCATTTCGAGACCTCGCCGGATAAGGACGACTACAGCCTGGGCTGTTCGGCCAAACCGCGCAGTCTGTTGCCGGGTGGAGCCGCCACGGTTTCGTTCATCCTGGCTGCGGGCGATAATCTGAACCATTTGTTGACTAACATCGCCGCCGCCCGGGCCAAACTTGACGTCCTGCTTGATGTGGAGATTTCTGACTTTACCGCCCAAGTTTCCGGTGAAAATGTGGCGTTAAATTGGGACATTTTAGCGTCAGAAGATGTGGCTGGATACAATATTTTGCGCACCCGGCGTTTTGAAACGGGTACGCCCGCACAAATAAACAATACTCTGATATTGATCGACACTTATGTGGATACATCGGCGGAAACCGGTTACGAATACGGCTATTGGATCGAGGTCGTCAAATCTGCCGGACAGACCCTTCGTTTTGGGCCGGTTTATGTCCAGGTTGGCCGGCCGCGCCTTACACTTACATCATCTTCTCCAAATCCGTTCAGCGACAAAACACGCTTGCAATTCAGTTTGCCGACGGCCGGGGCTGCGAAGCTGCGGATTTACAATGCAGGCGGGCAATTGGTGCGCATATTAGACGGCGAATCCTTTAACGCCGGTGTCAATGTTGTTGAATGGGATGGCCGGAACGACGATGCCCGGCAGGTTAGCGGCGGCATCTATTTCCTCCGGCTTGAGCAAAATGGACGAAAAGCCAATCAAAAAATTATTCGGCTGGGGAATTAGATTTTCCAAATTATCGAAATTACGGAGGTACCTTTGCAATCTTATTTACGTTGTACAAAATGGATATTCTTGTTCAGCGCCTTCTTCATCGGCCTGCCCGTGTGCGCCGGGCCCAAAGTCATTGATGAAAAAGCAGCCTTATTTTGGGTTGAGCCGACCGATGCTAAAATTACGAACAATGCCGATTTGTTGGAGCGATTGCGCGCATCGCCGCACGGCTATTTCCGTTTTATCAGCGCCACCTTCAGCCGGGAGATTTGTGCCCGCTTTGCCGATGTAATGGACGTTTTGCCGGCCTGTAACCTGCACGGCGACGCCCATTTGGAACAATATGCCGTGACCGAATCCGGGCGCGGTCTGACCGATTTTGACGATGCCTCGACCGGGCCGGCCATTATCGACCTCATGCGTTTTGGCGTATCGATCCATCTGGCTTGCCGCCAATTGGGTTGGGAAAATCAGGCTGATAGTCTGATGGCTATTTTTATAGCCGGCTATCGCTCCGGTTTATTGCAAACAGATGGTATTTTTCCAGAGCCAAAGCTGGCCAAACAAATACGCGCGGAGTTCAAGAATGACCCGGCCGGCCGGCTTAAATCTGTGTGCGCCCTGATGAAGCCATTTCCGGCGGAAGAGCGGCAACGGCTGATAGAATCCATTCAACCTTATGTGGCGCGTCAACTGGCGCAGCATCTGGAATATCCGATCAATTATTTTGACATCATCGATATGGGACCGATTCAGATCGGCATTGGCAGTGCGCTGGATCAAAAATATGTGTTGCGGGTGCAAGGTCAAACCGCCGACTCGTTGGACGACGTTGTTCTGGAGATAAAAGAAGTCCGCGGCCTGAGCGGAATCGACTGCATCTCGACAAAGAACAGCTCCGACCCATTTCGGGTTCTGCTGGGCGAAACACGAATGGCTTATGATCCGTCCGGACACCTCGGCTACTGCCGGTTTAACGGGCGCAACTTTTGGCTGCATTCCTGGGGCACACAGTATCAGGAGCTTAAAATCGGCAAGTCCTTTAAAAATATCGAGGCATTGGCCGAAATTGTCAAAGACGCCGGTTTTCAACTCGGTCGTGGCCATGTCAACTTTGTCGCTTCACCGCTGGATTGGTCGTTACGTCAGGAACAGTTAGGTTTTATTGATCGGGAAGAAAGCCGCATTCATCAAAACTGTACTGCGTTGGCCGATTCTGTAGAAACCGTTTGGCAAAAATTTTGTGCGCAGATTAAATAACGGCAACGGCTCAACACCGTCGTTTACCGGAGAGCGGGATGCATACGTTAATCGTGAAGCATAAAGACTATTCGGCTTTTATTGAGAACATCAAGCAACGGGTGCACGGCGCTCAAATCAAGGCCGCTGTTTCGGTGAATCAGGAGCTTTTGCATCTTTATTGGGACCTGGCTGCCCGAATCGTGGAGCAGCAAAAGCAATCGGCCTGGGGCGATGGTTTTCTTGAGCAACTGAGCAAAGATTTGCAGGAAGAATTCCCGGAAATGAAGGGTTTTTCCAAAAGAAATTTGGAGCTTATGCGGCAGTGGTACCGATTTTGGTCGTCAGAGCCCTCAATTGCGCAACAACTTGTTTCGCAAATTCCCTGGGGACATAATCTGGTTATTCTAAGTAAGACCGAAAGCCGTGAAGAAGCGCTCTTCTATGTTCAGAAAACCATTCAGAACAACTGGTCAAGAGCGGTCTTAACCCATCAGATAGAAGGCGGCTTGTTTGAACGGGAGGGCAAAGCCCTGACCAATTTTCAGGCAACGTTGCCAAAATTCCAATCCGATCTGGCCTTGCAAACTCTCAAAGACCCTTATAACTTTGATTTTTTGACCATCACCGAAAAGCATAATGAAAAGGAATTGGAAGACGCGCTGATCGGGCACGTAACCAAATTCCTGCTGGAACTCGGAACGGGGTTTGCCTTCATTGCCAGACAATACCCGTTGCATATTGGCGGCGATGATTATTGCATCGATCTGCTGCTTTATCATGCGCGCCTGCATTGCTATGTGGTGGTGGAGCTTAAAGCGGTCAAGTTCAAGCCGGAGTTTGCCGGTAAGCTGAATTTTTATGTCTCCGCTGTCGATGGTGAGCTGAAATCAGAGCAAGATAATCCGACCATCGGCAGCCTGATCTGTAAATCAAAAAATAAAACTGTGGTGGAATATTCCCTGAAAGATGTTCATAAACCAATCGGGGTCAGCGAATATACGATTATAAAAAACCTGCCTGATGAACTTAAATCTTCTTTGCCGAGTATTGAGGAGATTGAAGCCGAACTGAGAGGGAATAACGAGTGACGAGCAAATAATAAAGCGGCGGCGTATGGCGGCTCAACCCCATCGCGCCCAAACGTCTGATTTTTGGAGATTTTATAAATGGCGATGAAGATTATGTTATTTATTGATGGTAGTTGGTTGTATCAGAATACCCCGCGACTTAGGGAATCCTATGGCGACCCGGGCTTTCATCTGGATTTTGGCAAGTTACCGTTAGTATTAGCCCAGGAAATCGGCGCAAAGCTGGGTAAGGCCGATTTGGATGTGGTGCGTACTTACCTTTTTGGCAGTTACCCGGAAAAGTATGATCCGATTGATGAAGAATTAGCCGCGAATCAGCGGGATTTTTTTGATATGCTCAAAGAGGATTATCATTACGAAGTCGAGATTTTTCCGATTAACTTCATGGGCAAGCGTCTGAAAAATCGGGATCCCAACGACACTTTTATGCCTAAAGAAAAGTGTGTCGATATTGCGCTGGCAGCGATGATGCTTTATCTGGCAGCTATCCCGAATGCCTACGATATTGCCATTGCGGTAGTGGGTGACCGCGATTTTAAGCCGATGCTGCAAAACGTGCGGCGGTTGGGCAAGCGCGTAGCGATTGCCAGTATTAAAAATAGCTGTGCGCCGGAATTTGCCGACCCGAAGGATGCGGAACGGGTTAAAGACTTTGACATTATCTGGTTAAATGATCTGCTGCATAAACTGGAGTTGAAATTCGAGCGCCATCAGGAACACTGCGACCATCCCAATCATAAAGGAGATCGCACCGTGTACACGACCTGGCGGCGGCGTAAGGGCAAGCCTTTTCACTGTGAAGATTGCCAAAAGCCGGGTAAAAAGCAAAATGGAAATCCGCCCGCCAAGCCAAAAGCTGAGCTGAAACCGGAACTGAAAGTCGAACCAAAGGCCGAATTGAAGTTGGGACCGAAAGTCGAACCAAAGGCCGAATTGAAGCCGGGACCGAAAGTCGAGCCAAAGGCCGAGTTGAAGCCGGGACCGAAAGTCGAGCCCAAGGTCGAACCCAAGGTCGAGCCAAAGGCCGAAGTGAAACCGGAGCCAAAAATCGAACCTAAAGCGCCGGAGCCAACTCCGATTGCAATTGTGGATAGCCCGACATTAGCCGGAGCCGTCAAACGTCTGCTGCTGGAAAAAGGCTATGGCTTTATTACCGGGAAGGACGGTAATGACTATCACTTCCACCGCGCGGATCTACAAGATGTTCGTCTCGATGAGCTTAAACCCGGCTTTGAGGTAGAGTTTCAAATCAAGCGGCAGTCAACCGTCAATAAAGATGGCAAGGCCCAAGCCGGCGCTGCACAGGCGGTGCGGCGATTGGCGGATGCGGCCAAAATTGCCGCCGAAGCGGAGTCGTTAAAAACGCCCGCGCCAAAACCGGAATCGGCCAAAATTGCCGCCGAAGCGGAACCGATAAAGACGTCCGAGCCAAAAGAAGAAAAGCGCGGAAAATCCCAATCGAACCGTAGATTCCCCAAAGCCGCCGCCCCAAGCGTCGGTCTGAAAATTACACCGGCCATTCTGGTTAAATACGGCACGACCAAAGTCACCTTGCGGATCGGCGAGCGTGAAGAAGATTTGGCGTTTGCAAGTCTGGCCGGGATCGGTCTAGGCAAAGCGGGTGAGTTGTTGCGTCTGGATTTGGCGGCTTCCGAGCAGGTTTTTTCGCTGAATGAAAGTCAAACCCCGGCGCTTGCGGACAAGAATCTGAGCGGGGCGCAGCGGCTTAAAAATCTGGCGAACATTGTTCACGCCAGCGGTTGTCGCTGGCTGTTCTGTAAAGATGACAAGCCGGTCTTACGGGCGTTTGCCAAAGGTAGCGATTTTGAAGCCGCCGTTGCGCAAGCCTTAAAGCAAGATGCTTAATTCAGGATGCTATGCCTACTTTTAATATCGAAACAAAGCGCGCGCTTATTGATTATCTGGCGCAATTCATTACCGCCAACAGGCAGGCCAAATTCAAGCAGGCGCTGGCGCAGCGAACACGCTGGTTAACGGTTGTTCTGGAAGACATTTACCAATCGCACAATGCCAGCGCCGTCGTTCGCTCCTGCGAGTGCTTCGGCATTCAGGATTTGCACATTATTGAAAATCGCAATCGTTATCAGATTAATCCGGATGTGACGCTCGGATCGGCCAAATGGATCAGTCTCCATCGCTATCGGGACGCGGAAGGCGGCAATACCCGGCCCTGCCTGGAAAAACTGCGGGCGGAAGGCTATCTGCTGGTTGCCACGACGCCGCATCAGGACGAATATTTGCTGCCCGATTTGCCGGTTAATCAAAAACTGGCGCTTTTGTTTGGCACGGAAGAAACCGGTCTGACGCCCGAAGCGCTGGCAATGGCCGACCGCTTCGTGCGCATTCCCATGTTCGGCTTAACCGAAAGCTTTAACATCTCGGTCAGCGCTGCGCTGTGCCTCTATCAGCTGAGTCTTAAGCTGCGCCAATCCGCTTGCGCCTGGAATTTGACGGCCGAGGAGCAGACAGACCTGGAGCTTGAATGGCTGCGCGAAGTCTTAAAAAAGCGCATTGATATTCTGGAAAATGCGTTTTTTACGCGAGTGCTGACCGCCGCGACCAGATCAAGTGTCTGATTAGCCCCGAACCTTGCCGATTGCCAAAATCGACAAGGTTTTAATGTTTTAGAGAGGGAACCTGATATGGAAAAGTTTTTTGACCCCTTCATCAAGCTGTTGGAAAACCCGCTTACGGAATTATTCAAATCGGCTGGATTCGGCGACGGTTTGGCCAAAGCCTTTTCCGCCGCACTGATGACCTTGATTCTGTGGCAAGTCGGCGAATGGCTGAAGGCGCGCCAGCAAAAACACCGGAACAACCGGGCCGCCAAAGATTTAAAGCCGGAATTCGACTATTTGACCATCAAACGCTATTGCGAGATTTTTATTCCCAGCCGCTACGCCCGCATTAATCCCAACCGCTACCAGAATCCCGACGAAGCCTACAAGCACAACGATCCGGCAAAGCTGATCCCGTTCATGATCAAAAAATCCTTCAACGAAAAGGTTGAAAATGAAAAGTTCTATTTGATTCTGGCCGATTCCGGCATGGGTAAAACCGCTTTTATGGTCAATCTTTATATGACCTATCACGGCGTCTTTAACTTGCGCCAAAATCAAAAAATGCGCCTGTTCCGTTTTCAGCCGCCTATTCCGGACAAACCCACGGATGTGCTGGACCGCCTCAAGGAAATCAAAAATGACGAGGCCAAGAACACCATCCTGCTGTTAGACGGTCTGGACGAAGACCCGTATATTTTGTCCAAAGACCCGCATAAATCCGACGAACTGGTTTTTGAAGAACGGCTAAACGCCATTGCCAACGAAACCCTGCGCTTTTGTGATGTGGTCATTACCTGTCGCACCCAATACTTTCCGCAGCAGGAAAACCAGGATTACGATCTCCAGATTCGCAAGCCCGGCGGCGGCTGGTACAAGCTGAACAAGTATTACCTCTTCCCTTTTTCCGATCCCGAAGTCCGCGCTTATATCAATCGGAAGTACGGCCGGCTCAAGTTCTGGAACCGGACGAAAAAGGAAAAAGCGCGCGAACTGGTCGAAAATTCCCATAAACTCATGTCCCGGCCCATGTTGCTGTCCTATCTGGATGATTTGGTGATGGAGGACAGAGCATACCGCTTCAGCTATGAAATCTACGAAACGCTGATTGAAAAATGGCTGATCCGCGAGAGCGAAAAAGGGGACCGTAATAACCGCGCCGAGCAGGAAAAGTTTAGAGCCAATCTGCGCCAACTGGCCCGCCAAACCGCCCTGCGCATCTACCAAAACTGGCAGACCAACGGCATCTTGCATCTGACCAAAGACGAAGCCCTGCAAATTGCCAAAACCCATCACATCGCGCTCAAAGCCGACGAGGTGAAGGGCAAATCCCTGCTCACCTGCGACCCGCTTCTCAACTGGAAATTCGCCCATAAATCCATCCTGGAATACTTTTTGGCCAAAGAGTGCGCGGACGATTGGGGTCTGGCCTTTCGCTTTAACTTTGCCGGCATGGATATGGCCAGGCATTTTTATGGGGAAATCGGACAGAACAACGCGCTCATCTTTACTGCGCTGGATTTTGTCAAGATCAAAGGCGGCGCGTTTGAGATGGGCGATACCTTTGGCGAGGGCAGCGAAGCTGAAAAACCGGTCCATCGGGTCACCGTCAGTGATTTTTATCTGGCCAAATATGCGGTCAGCCAAAGGCAGTGGCAGGAAATTATGGGCAGCAATCCGTCTCATTTTAAAGGCGACGATTTGCCGGTGGAAAACGTGAGTTGGGACGATGCGCAAATGTTTATAGCCAAACTGAATGCCAAAACCGGTTTGAACTTTCGCCTGCCTTCTGAAGTGGAATGGGAATACGCCGCCCGCGAAGGCGGCCGGAAGGTGCGCTTTGGCAACGGTCAGGACATTGCCCGGGCCGGTGAGATGAGCTTTGACGCCCGCAAAGAGCATAAAAAAGCCTATTCGGAGGTCGGCGAATATCGGGGCAAAACCGTGCCGGTCAATTCCTTTAAACCCAATGCCCTGGGGCTTTACAATATGAGCGGCAATGTTTGGGAATGGTGCGCCGACCATTGGCATGGAGATTACAAAGGCGCGCCGGTTGATGGCTGTGCCTGGACAGATAGTGTTGAAAATACACAAAAGCGTCGTGTCTTGCGCGGCGGTTCTTTCGGCAGGGGTCCGATCAGCGCGCGCGCTGCTAACCGTAACTACTACGCACCCGGCAACCTTGACTTCAGCATCGGGTTTCGCGTTGTCCGAGGATTTTAGTTTGTGTAACTTTTACACTTTTATCCTTTTGAATCTTTTGCTTTTAACTTTTCCCGCGAAGCGGGCAAATTTTTTTATCAGACCCGTATACTTGAACAAAACCGCGTTAGCGGCGCTACTGCGCATGTTTATAGCAAAAATGTCTTTGACCCGTACAAAAAAAAATGATCAAATTACAACCGCAACAAACCGCGTCAGCGGTTCAATGTTTGCAATCTCAGACATCAAACCGCTAACGCGGTTCACGCGGAAATTCAATGAAACGGCGTTGCTATAAACAGTTCACCCCGCTGGGGTGTTAAAAACCATGCGCGATATCATTCTAAAAAACACGACCCTCAAGCTCTCTACGCGCACCTATTTGATGGGCATTGTCAATGTTACGCCGAATTCATTTTCCGACGGCGGACATTACTACGAACCGGCGCGGGCTATCGCGCATGGCTTGCAGTTGGCGGCCGACGGCGCGGACATCCTGGATATTGGCGGTGAGTCCACCCGGCCAGGCGCCGAAGCCGTTCCGGTCGCGCAGGAAATTCAGCGGGTTGTGCCGGTTATCGAGGCCTTAGCCCGTCAAACCGGTCTGCCGATTTCCATCGACACATACAAGGCCGAGACCGCCCGGGCCGCCTTGTCTGCCGGCGCTGAAATTGTGAATGATATCAGCGGGCTGCGCTTTGACCCGGCCATGGCCAAAACCATCGCCGAGGCTGACGCCGCCTGCATCCTCATGCACATCAAAGGCACGCCGCGAAATATGCAGCAAAACCCGCATTACGACGACGTGCTGGCCGAAATCAGCGCTTATCTGCAAGAAAGTGTTAACATCGCCACCCAAAGCGGCATTGACCCCGCCAAAATTATGGTTGATCCCGGCATTGGTTTTGGTAAACGATTTGAGGATAATATCGTCATCCATCAGGGTCTTAAAAAACTTTTGGCTTTGGACAAACCGATTGTGTTTGGCTCATCACGCAAATCATTTCTGGGTAAAATCTTAGGTCTGCCGCCCGAACAGCGTCTGGAAGGTTCTTTGGTGTCAGCTACTGTGGCCGTGCTTAATGGCGCGCATATTATTCGGGCCCACGATGTCGCGGCGATGAAGCGCGCGCTGCAAACGGTCGATGTCCTGAAATTATAAAATGTTACAGGTGCTTGCCGTGTCCTGGAAACCCGATATTTTTCTATTTAATTTTGGCCTGCTCGATCTTGTTGATATCTTGATCGTAACGGCGTTGTTTTATAAGTTGTATATTCACATTCGCGGCACCAAAGCTTTTCAGATGACCGCCGGATTGATCCCTATTTTAATCGGCTCCTTCTTAGCCAGTTTTTTTAAAATGCACGCGCTGTCATGGTTGGCGACAACCGTTCAGACGGTGTGGGTTGTCGCCTTTGTCGTTCTGTTTCAGCCGGAACTGCGGGTCATGCTGGCGCAGGCCGGCGAAAGCCGTTTTTTCCGCCTCTTTTTTCAGCCGCCCAAGAAAGAAAAGCTCGATGAAATCCTGAATGCCGTAACCCGTCTATCGCTGCTGGATATTGGCGCGTTGATCGTACTGACGCGCGATCATTCCATGGACGAGTTTATTAAGACGGGCACATCTATTCAGGGGGCTGTCAGCGCCGAATTGTTGGTCACCATTTTTATGCCCAAGACGCCGCTGCATGATGGCGCCGTTATCATCAGCGAAGAGACCATCATTGCCGCCGGCGTCATTCTGCCGCTGTCGCAAAGCACCAGCCTGCCGAAAGAATTAGGCACCCGCCATCGGGCCGGAATCGGCATTACGGAAGAAAGCGACGCGGTGGTGATAATTGTTTCAGAGGAAACCGGCAAAGTTTCGGTTGCCGCAGCCGGGCAAATTCGGCGCAATCTTGCGACGGAAGAGCTGCGCCGAACCTTGCGGGAATTAATGACGCAATAAAAGCCGGTGCAATAGCCCGCCTTATCACATGCGTTAAAACGCCGCCATAAATCCAACATGTTTTTCACAAAATGATGAAGCCGAATGGAAGTGACATTATCATCGCCGCCCCGTTTTTGATTCTGTGGGCGCTGGCGGTTATTGGCAACGCAGCGGCGGCTTATCGGACGCACGTACGGAAGAAGTTTGTCTCGGCCGTCCCGTTGGTAGGCGCGGTCTTTGGGGTGATTGGCTTGTGGCAACTGCCGCCAACGCGGGCCTGGTGCTGGCTGGCCGTTGTGCTTGATTACGGCACACTGGAGTTTTTGTGGTGTCTGCCAAAAATCGCTCGCGAACTGTGGCAGACGAGCCGGTTCAATCTGCAACACGAGCTTGTGGCCACGCCGGAAAGCCGTCTCACTTTGCGATTGTTCAAACAGGGAATTTATGTGCTGGGGCAACGCTGGCAGCGCCCGCCGGGCGAGGCAGGCTTGATCGCCGCTTCCGACACCGGCACGTGGCGCATGGAAGACGGGCGGTTGCTGCTGACCTCCTGGCAAAATCACCGGATTAAACTTGCGCCGGGTCCGACCGGATGGCAAGTTACTCACGATGATCGTCCGGCAGGCTCGACCGGTTTGCGCGGGGTTGTTTTCACGTCAACAGGACGGTTCCCTTTGGCAAAAGTCATTGAAACCTAACGTGTCTGCGCTAAACTTGGCGAACTTTGCGGTAAAGATTCTCATACAAATGAAAGGCGAGCGGTAGCATAAAATTTTCTTGACTTTTTTTTTGAAATAACGGATAACTTACCGATAGTGCCGGATCATATTCAATGGCGCGCTGACGGATCATTCAGCTCAATGCAAAAACTTGGGAGGATGGCCGAAGCGCGCTTTTTTTATTCATAAAAATATAACTTCAAAGAGGTTCAACATGCGTTGGTTGTTGACGATTATTCTATGTTCATGGTTGTTAATACCCGGCAATTTGCGGGCGCAGCAAATGTCCAATGAAGAAGCCGAAATCAGCTTTTTCGAATTAGAAAGCAAATATCTGGTGACAACAGCCAGCAAGGTCGCTCAAAAAGTCGGCGACGCCCCGGCCACAATCATGGTCATTACGGCGGAGCAGATAGCCGAGCGCGGTTACGACTATTTGGACGACGCTTTGCGCGATCTGCCGGGCTTTCACTTTGTGCACGTGCACGGCTCGTATCCGACGTTGTGGAGTCAGCGCGGTCTGATGGGCGACGAGAACAAGCGCACCCTGCTGCTGATCGACGGTATCGTCGAAAATAATATTCTGGAAGGCAACGTGCTGGGCGGACCGCAATACAGCCTGCACAACGTCAGGCAGATCGAGGTGATCTGGGGCCCGGCCTCGGCCTTGTACGGCGCCAATGCCTTTAACGGCATCATCAATATCATCACCAAAAAGGGCGCGGAAATTGACGGCTTTGAATATCACAAAGGCTTTGGCTCGTTCAACACGGAGTTCGACAAGTTTTTGATCGGCGCGGAAAAGAACGGCGTGGACGTGACGTTGTCCGGCTCGCTCTACAACACCGACGGGCCGGTCTTCGAAAAGCTGCACCCGGAATTTAGCACCAGCTTTGTGCGGCAAGCCTATTCGCTGGTCGGTCGGCTGCGCTATAAAGGCGCTGTGTTCGGCTTCAGCCGCTACGACCGACCGATGGGCGAAGGGCCGTTTACCAACAGTCCGACC